>CAZNLA010000177.1:0-10296 GCA_964573385.1 uncultured bacterium | reverse complement strand
ATAAAACAACTTGTCTTTGATGAAAAGATACGAATTAAGCGAATATATGGATATAGTGAAGAGAAATTTCGTTGGATATGAAAATCTTCACGAAGAAGTTTGCGCGCATATACCAAAATATGGCAACGACATCGATGACGTTGATAATATCGCGAAAGAAATTGGCATTATAATCCATGACATACTTGATTCACTTAAATTATCACCCAACCATATAAATATGTCCGCCTTTTATTCCCTTGATTCTCATCACGCCTGGGGACGCGAATTGCCGACTACCCCGGATGGCAGAATTGCAGGCGAACCGATAAGCGAAAACCAGTCGCCAACATACGGCACCGATGCAAAAGGTATCACAGCAGTTTTAAAAAGTGTCGCCAAACTGCCGCATTACCGCACCACCATGGGTGGTTTGAATATAAAATTCGGCGGAAAAATCTCATCAGAACAACTCGCTGCCTTGCTAAAAACATATTTCATCCTCGGCGGTATCCATTTGGGTTGCACCTTTATCACAAAAGATACGTTGTTATCCGCGCAGGAATACCCGAAAGAGTACCGCAATCTGTGTGTGCGCATGTACGGTTTCAGCGAATATTTCATCGCGCTATCAAAGGAAGAACAACAGGAATTGATTGAGCGAACGGAGCTATAGTATATTAAAGCTTAACCTGAATAGATTGGTTGAGTTTAATCTGTTTTAGAGTAATTAATGCCTTGGAAAAGCATTTTAATGAGTAACCCCAGGCGCAAGCCTTATCTTTATACACATTTATAAAATGTTAATATTTATATACAAAATGACCCCAGCGGGGTCAAATATTTGTAGAAAATAATTCATTATGAGATTTTCGACCCCAGCGTGGGTCGCATATAAAATAGCAGAATGTCGGTAATTATATACGACCCACGCTGGGGTCGGTTTTACTATACGAAATCTTGTTCTATAATTATTCGACCCCTTTTATTGTGCAAGGTTGCTTTTTAATATATTATTAATCAGCAAAATTAAACTTTGTATATAAAGAGGGGATTATGATAAATAATACTGCACTCACACAATGGCAGCGTGCCAGTGCCAGAAACTTAGATGTTCAATTTGTAAATGAAATTATCGATGGTATGAATTGTTCACGTTATGAAGCAGAAGCTATTCGTGATAAAGTTCATGAAGTGTATGATCCTTTAATGGAAACAAGCAATACGATAAAGCCAGGACAAGTTCGTTTCTCGGTAATATCTGCTGATGTATCACCAAGTACACCATTGATAAATGCAAAACAATGTGTGGTAACTTTAACATTTGATGCTGGAGAATCAGACTTGCAAGTACGAAAAGATGGTGGTGTCATAGCTTTACGCCGTCACAGATTTTTACGTGTTGCTGAAGAAGCTTTTCAGCAAGGTGGATTATTCACACTTGAAGCTATGGCGAACCTATTTAATTGCGCCGTAAGAACACTAGTATCTGATTTAGCTGAAATGCGTAAAAATGGGATTACCCCACCTTTACGTTCAACTGTAAAAGACATGGGACGCGCTGTCACACATCGTCGACTCATTATTGAAAAATGGCTTTTAGGAAAAGAATATTCAGATATTGCTCGCGATACTTATCACAGTGTGGCGTCAGTCGCCAATTATGTGGAAAAGTTCAAGCGATGTGCATTATTATTTTCTTCTGACTTTGATGTCAATCAAGTTGCTATGATTGTTAGATTATCAACAAGTTTGACTAAGATATTTCAGCAAATTCTCAATGAGGCTAAGCCTGTGCGTCATCGTCAGGAAGAATTAGATAATGCTATTAAAAAAAACAATCAATTAATGAAGGAGAACTTCCGGCCATGAGTATTCCGTCTTATTATCATAAACATTACGATTCAGCACGCAAGAGATTGTTATCTGAGATAATTTCAGAATTTTTCAATGTAAATTTTCCAAGATTTTTCGGAATTGAAATTCGAGACAGAATAGCAAAGGATTTGTTACAAATAATAGAAAGTCAATGTCCAGATCTGACGAAAATAAAACCCGGTCAGTGCGTTTGGAATGCTGTTGCAATCGATACACGAGCAGACAGTAAGAAACTGCGCCTGGTACCGGTTATATTAACCTTAATTGATAAAAATGATATTGAGAAATTAGCTAATGGAACTAAACTTAATATTGTTCGAGGAGATGTAATGGCACGCATATTAAACGAGGCTTTTCAACAAGGTGGTCTTTTATCTATGCGTGATGTATCATTGTTGACGGGACAACAAATAAAAAGCATGGCGTCAGTGCGGAAAGCATGGGAGAAGGAACACCATATACAACTTCCGCATCCTGGTAATTTACAAGATATGGGTTCATGTATTACCCACAAAACATCTATAGTAGTAAAAACTGTTTATGATAAAAAAGATCCAAGGCAAGTTTCTAAAGAAACCCATCATACTCAGGACTCAGTTGATAGATATTTAACGGATTTTCATAGGGTACGAACACTTTATCAAATTAAAAAAGATATTAAATTTATCTGTCAGGCAACAGGAATGTCTCAAAATTTAGTAAAACAACATATAAAAATTATTGAAGAATATGAGGAAACAGGCAATTCTGCCTAAACTCTGGGGTCGTCTGATATAAAACATTATTTTTTAAAATTAAAGGGGCTTTTGTAAAACATGATTTTAAATGTTTAGGTTGCAGGTTTGTAGTTCTATGCGCTCTCTCGCGGTGAATAATTATGGGTTGTAGGTGAAACCCACGTTGGATATAATAAAAGGACAATTACATGACGATATCAAATAAAAACATCTCAATAAGCCTAAATTTCATGCCGGCGTTTTATCACAAACATATCGGCGTTAAGTATGGTGACGCCTTTTATTTTGACCCGCGGTATCGTGGGGAAGTGGAAATTGCGGAAGGCGGCTTTTTGTATGAAATATTGGGGCATGTCGGTGTGGGAAGCAAAAATTCAGCACCATCCCCCAATCTTTTCATCCAACCAATTGACCTTTTGAAAGCAACGCAGGGGGCGGAGATTGTGTGTCCTCCTGATGCTACTCTGGAAACCCGTGGGCATACCTGGGCAACATTAAACGTTGATGAAATCGCGAATATTAACCCATATGACGCCGCCAACCACCCGTTCATTGATACCATCCTCGACCAATGTCGCGAAATGACGAAACTATACGGGGAACGCACCGATATATTTGGCGTGAAAAACGGTGTGATGAATATTCACGCGCCATACACCACAGCGCATCAACTTTTTGGCGAAGAGATATTTTATTTAATGATGGATGACCCGGCGGGAGCAAAGGTTATTTTTAATAAAATATGGCAGATATACCAGGCAATTTTCGCACGCATCCGCACAGAAATAGGCGCGCCACCGGCAAGCCATATATATCTGGGCGACTGCTCCGCCAGCATGCTTTCTGCGGAACAATATAGCAAGGTGGTATTGCCGGCAAACCAGGCCATCGCCGCGCAATTTTCCAACGCCGGTTATCACTCCTGCGGCCCATCCACCCATTTGCTGAATCATTTCGCAACTATCCCCGGCGTAACCTCTATAGAATTAGGTGCGGGCACCGACCTAACCAGGGCAGTGAACTCATTACCCGGTGTTAAGATGTGTCCCCTGTTAGACCCACTGGCAATGCGCAATGAATCCACTGACTCTGTCGCCACAATCACCCGCACCATGGCAACAGAATGTGCCCCCGCGCCATCAACAATGTTGTGCGCCTGGTCCCTTGACAGCGAAACGCCGATTGAAAATGTGGCAGCGATGTATATGGCGGTGGAAGATATTAAGAATTTTTGACAGGATTAACATGATTGACATGATTTTTATGCTTTCCTCCCCATTTCACCATGAATCTTGAGAAACTGTGACGAAACCGAGTTAGTAATTATTATAAATTATCTTCTGTTTTCCACCCTATTCTGGTATAATTATTATATGAATGGAGATCGTAATTATTTATTTTTAGAATCAACTCTGGCGCTATGTTCTATTTGCCAGGCCAGGGTGCAGGCGAAGATTATACGTCGTGATGATAGCATCTATCTGTTAAAAAATTGTCCTGAACACGGTATACACGAGGAGATCTTTGAGGAATCCGCGGATTTTTATCTTAACCGGCATCAATACGATAAACCCGCAACTACTTCATTAACACAAACTATCACTCGCAAAGGATGTCCATATGACTGTGGGCTTTGCCCCGACCATGAACAGCACACATGTATAGGACTGATTGAAATAACCGACGAATGCGAATTGTGTTGTCCCATGTGCTATGCGCATTCCGGGACCGGCAACCATCTGAGTATCGAAAAAATATCACAAATGATGGATTTTCATCAGCATACTGAGGATAATGACGCGGAAATATTGCAGATATCCGGTGGCGAACCTACGTCCCACCCACATATTATTGAAATATTAAAGTTGGCGCGGTCTAAAAAATATAAATTTATTATGCTGAACACCAATGGAGTAAGACTGGCGGAAGATGAGGATTTATGCAAAGAGATTGCCGCGATTTTCCCGGATGCATTTGAACTGTATTTTCAATTTGATGGATTTGAAGAGAATACTTACCATATATTACGCGGGCAAAAAGATTTATTAAAAGTGAAAATGAAAGCACTGGAAAACCTGGCGAAATACAATATCCCCGTTACTCTGGTCGCATCCATGCAAAATGGCATTAATGACCATGAAATCGGCAAAATCATTGAATTTGGCATAAAGACGAAGATAATCCGCGGGATAAATTTTCAGCATATGGCATATTTTGGCAGATTACCGGAAATTGATATAAAAAACAGACTGACATTAACCGGGGTATTGAACCGCATAGAAAAACAGACAAATGGGCTGCTAAAAGTAAATGACTTTATACCATTGCCATGTAATGTCGACCGGGTGGCACTGACATTTTTATACCGCGATAATGGCCAATTTATCCCTTTAACCCGTAATGTAGAGATTAAAAGTTATCTGCCGTTCATTAAAAACACCCTGCAATTCGGCGCGTCTGATATGCTGAATGACACTATCAGCCGAATTTTTAAGGGACAGGAATTATGCAAATGTTTTAATTTCCTGAAAGATTTTTCCCGGATTGTCCCCGGCAAACTGGTATTTAAATCACCATCTGACCGCGCGGATTTTGTTTATGAAAACACCTTCCGCATTACATCAACATCATTCATTGACCGGTATAATTTTGATCTGAAATCAGCGAAGAAAGAATGCGTGCATGTCATCACCCCGGATATGAAAAAAATCCCTTTTTCAACATATAATATATTGCATCGGGAGAAAAAATGAATATTATACAATCACAAATTGATATAATGACCGAATTGATAAAAACGCCATTTGGCATTTTTCAACTGGTGATATCTGTGATTATCCGCCTTTGTGTCGCGGCACTTTTTCTGGCTATCGCGCATAACTTTATCGAGGCAAACAAGCATACTAATGTAAAAAAAGAGAGAAAAAGCATAGTGGAAACCGGCACCATGGTGATGTTTTTCATCGCTTTTTACTGGTTGTTGAAATCCGGCATCGGGTCATTGCAAAATCACGATATTACAACCCGGGTGATTTTTGCTATTTTGGGTACAACAATTATTGTCTGGGGTACCATATTCAATATTCTGGGCCGGGTGGCACTGGGCAAAAACTGGGCAAACCAGGTGAAGATTTATCAGGACCATACCCTGGTGCAAAACGGAGTATATAAATATGTCCGCCATCCGTTATACGCGTCTTTGATATGGATGTTTTTCGCTGCCAGTTTGGTCTTTTTAAATTACGCCGCTTTTCTTGCAAACCTGCTGATATTTATCCCTTTCATGACATATCGCGCGAAGCAGGAAGAAAAACTATTATGCGCGCAGTTTCCTGAATATCAGGAATATCAAAGCAAAGTCGGCATATTTTTCCCGATGGTTGGAGGTAAAAAATGAGACCGATAAAACCGGTTACGGTTCCACGCGGCGCGTTTGCTTTTTGCCGTTACAACCTGGCGGCAATTCCATTGATCGCGTTGATTTTTCAAATTAAATGGCTTATTCCGGCGGGGTGCGCCATTATGCTGTTATCGGCGATACTGAAAGTCGGCAAAGCACCGATGATTTTATTATATTCATGGACACTGAACAAAATATTCAAATCAGCAGATACTGTGCTGGATGAAAACGCGATGTTTTTCGCACATAGTTTTGGAACCTTATTATTCGCCATCGCCACTTTGCTGTTATATTTTGGCAATGAAAAAACCGGATGGATATTTGTGGGATTTTTAGCGGTGGCAAAAACCATCGGAGCAATGGGGTTCTGTGCTGCCGGAAAGATGTATACCTGTATGAATAATTCCAGTGGTAACTGTTGTAAAATCTCAAGGAAATTGCGTAAATGATAGAAGATTCCGGATATAACCAGGCATGGGGGATAAAACCAGTTCTGTTTCATATCGGCAATCTGGCCATTTCATCGTATTCATTTTTTGTGTTAATCGCTTTGGTTGCTGCCGTAATCATTTATCTTTATGAAGCGAATAAAGCGAAAGAATCAAGTGAAAAGTCGATATATATCTTCATGGCGGCGGTAATTGGCGGTGTATTGGGGGCAAAAATTCCGGTATGGGTGATGAATTTTCACCAGATAATCGCTAATTGGCCAAATCTGGATTTTATCTTTTCCGGACGCACCATCATCGGAGGATTAATCGGCGGCACTCTTTCAGTCATACTCACCCGGCATTACCTTAAGATAAAAGAGAAAAAAGGTAATATATTCGTCCCTTCAATAGGCATTGCCATCTTCTTTGGCCGCATTGGTTGTTTTCTGCGCGGGTGCTGTTATGGCACTGCCTGCGACTTACCATGGTCGGTGAATATGGGTGACAATATAATGCGCCACCCCACCCAATTGTATGAGGCAATATTTGGACTTATAGTATTTGTTGCGACAATAAAACTGGATAAAACGAAAATAAAACCCGGACTGTTATTCCAAATTTTCCTGATAAGTTATTTCACATTCCGCTTTCTGATAGAATTTTTACGCACAGACACGAAAATATTCATCGGTTTAACCCTGGCACAGGTAGTGGCAATTATCGTAATATTGCTGAATACATTTTCATTATTAAAAGGAGCCAGAAATGAGCGAACCTGAAGAGAAAGTTAACCAACCAGAAAATAATATTGATGAAAACCCTGATAATGAAAAAGATTGGGTATTTCAGGATAAACCATATAAAATAACTTCATTTTTATCCGGGTGTTTCGGGTTTATATTTATCAATGTATTGATATTATTTGTTATAAATATATCATTGCCGCATGGCAGAAGTATAATTGATACACTGCTTGTTTACATACAAGTAATCATAATATTAATTGTAAATTTTTTCTCTGTCCGTTATTCTTTCATCACCGGTAAGAGAAGTTTTGCCTATGGCATTATTACAGCGACTTTATTTTTCATGTTCTTTTCCGGGCCATGCATTTTAGACAAAGGATAGAAATATATGATAACACCAGAAGAAGAGAACAATAAACCGCAGAATGACAATAATGATGAAAATAACAAAGGCCTTTACGACAAGGTTCAATATGAGCCATTTGAGAAGCCGTATTTCATATCCGGTTGTTTGACATCCGGTGCAGCGAATATCATCATGGTAATAATCACAGGTCTCTTTCTGATGGATAATGGTAAAAGTATTATTAATAATATGTTTAATTATATCTCGTTAGTAATTATTTTAATAATAAACTTTTCTTTCATCTGTTATTATTTTAAAACCGGCAGAAAAAGTTTCGCGTATGGAATTATTACCGCAACTTTATTTTTCCTATTGATTTCAGGTTCATGTTTTCTAAATTAAGGATAATTAACTATGACAACACCAGAAGAAGAGAACAATAAACCGCAGGATAACAATAATAATAAAAATGAAAAAAGCCTGTATGACCGGGTTCAATACGAACCGTTTGAAATTCCTGAGTTTTTCACAGGTTGCTTCATGTTTGGATTTATTACCATATTCATAACAATTTCATTATCACTAATCATGTCGAGATTTATGGATTTAATGGAGAATATGAAATATTTACCAATTATAATCATCATCATTGTAAATTTTTTCTGTGCTCGTTATTCCTTTATCGCTGGTAGAAAGAGTTATGGGTATGGAATTATTACAGCGACAATATTAATCTTATTATTAACAGGTCCATGTTTTTTATATAGTAATAATTAGGAATTTAAAAATGAATGTGCAGAATGAAGACACAACACTAAAAGTTGATAAAACAGAAAAATCAGAACCATCATTCCTTACAAAATTCAAGGATTTCATGTTTGGATTCCTGGTATTTGCCGCCATTGACGCGGCGATAACATGGGTTATATTTATCATACTTACTCAAAACGACACATACGGTATAGGCAAAATGTTTTCCAAATTATTTGCATCGTTAATTTGTTTCATGATTAACAGTTTCGCCATAATTTATTTTAATAAACGTTTTAAAAACACCCGGCCATATTTCATGATGGGTATAATTATATTACTGATTTACCCTTTCCTATTATTCGGTTCCTGTTTTATACCTAACTTTTAATCATACCGACAATCGCGTGACCCAATGCTTTCTATAAAGTCATAAACGAAGAAATATCCAATTTCCGGAATAATATAATATTTTTTAGCTGTTTTTATTTATATTATTCCGGAAATATGATAAAATGGTTTTATTGAACTATGCACCGGTACAACAATCGGGGAGTTAATTGGAATATTTATCAACTAAAGCGATAGCGATAAAATGGGGTATTTCTGACCGGCGCGTAAGGATATTATGCGCGGCGGGTAAGATTAACGGTGCTATAAAGCAAGGGAAATTATATTTAATACAAGCAGACGCGACAAAACCCGGTGATGGCAGAATCAACCGCGGTAAAATTATCCCGACAATATATAAAGAACTGTTTGACCGTATTAATGTACTAAAGAAACTACTGGATTCCGCGCGACCATTAACCGGCGGCGAAACATTGCGATTACGGGATGAATTTGTGGTAGATTTCACGTATAATTCTAATGCAATCGAGGGCAACACCCTTACCCTGCAGGAAACATCAATGGTGCTGGCAGGGATTACTATAGATAAAAAACCATTGAAAGACCATTTAGAGGCAATTGGCCATCGCGACGCGTTTGAATATATCAATACGTTAATAAATGAAAAAACAATATTATCGGAGCGAATAATAAAAGAGATTCATTCACTGGTTTTGTCACATCATCCCGAAGATAAGGGAGTATACCGGCGAATACCGGTACGTATATTAGGTGCGGCAAATGACCCGCCACAACCATATATTGTGGCAAAATTAATGGAACAACTAATTATCGATAATAAAAATAAAAAAACAGTTCATATTATTGAAAGAATAGCATGGTTTCATCTTATTTTTGAAAGTATTCATCCATTTATAGACGGCAACGGTCGTACC
This sequence comes from uncultured bacterium, assembly GCA_964573385.1. Lineage (GTDB taxonomy): Bacteria > Armatimonadota > Hebobacteria > CAIYQO01 > CAIYQO01 > JBAXQQ01. The sequence goes on along the minus strand of CAZNLA010000177.1, from coordinate 743 downwards.
GGCAGATTATTAATAAATTTCGATCTTATGCAAAATGGATACCCACCTGTAAATGTAAAATTTACTGACCGTAAAAGATATTACGAAGCATTTAACGCATTTCATATTAATAACGATATAAGCCGAATGGTGATAATGATAGGCGAATATGTAGAAGAACGGTTAAAACAATATCTGGAAATAGTTGAATTTACAAAAAATAGATAAAATGATGACCTCTGTTAATCTCTCTACAACCAAAACAAAATATCACAATAATCCACATAACACGTCATAATTTTGTCCAAAGATATGATAATTTTGTATTATAATTAATTTTATCCTGCCCATCCTGTTTATCCATGTTAATTTTAAGGAACCAATATGACAATATATACCGGCAAAGAACGTATGTTAAATGCCTACCGCGGTGTAGCAAGCGACCGGGTCGCCATAGCACCCGAGTTCTGGTATTACTACCCGGCAAAACTGCTGGGGGTGGATATGATAGAGTTTGAGCGTAGCGTGCCGTTTCACATGGCGTTAAAAACCACCTTTGAAAAGTTTGGTTGCGAAGGTTGGGGGGCGGCGTTCTGCGGTGTGCCTAACGCGGATGTCAGCGGAGAAACGCGGGAAAATTGGCTGGATGAAGATAGGATGTTGGTGCAATGGACAACAAAAACGCCATTTGGCGAATTAACCAGCAGTCAACAATAAGATCGGAAGAGCACACGTCTGAACTCCAGTCACATTCAGAAATCTCG
>CAZNLA010000176.1:0-10309 GCA_964573385.1 uncultured bacterium | reverse complement strand
GTCGCTGAGCCTGTCGAAGCGACCATTGTTAAATAGATTACCCTTATGAGCGAAAGTCCTGTTAAAAGTATACCCTTGTTAGAAATTTTGCTATGATAAGGGTATTTTTTTTTATTAATTTTTGAAAATTTTATCTTTTACATTATTTATTGTGTATAATTATCTCATCCTGAACAAGATAATTTTACTTAATGGGTTATAAATAATGATTTCTGAGAAAAAAATGTTATTGGGTAAAGAAGTTGTTTCTGTTGTATCCGTGCAATTGCCGGATTCACTGGCAAAGTTGCGTGACGATGTATTGCGTATGCACCAGGGTCCGCAACCGATATTAGTGGAAAATATTTATAGTGATGCCCGGGCATGGGCAGCACATTCGGATGAAGAAGATTGGTTACTATGGCGTGGACGTCGCACCTTTGAAAGATTGCGGAATATGACGGTTGCAGTGGATAACAATGATTTAATTGTCGGTTTGCCGGCATTCAGGCATCCATCCGAAAATGATCTGTTATTTATCGATGAAGCACGTAAAGTGTTGGATACCATGCCTTCGTTTCCGGGTGGTGATACCGGTCATTTTCATCCGGATTATGAGAAGTTATTCAGCATTGGCATTCGTGGCATTCGCGAAGAGATAGAAAATTACAGAAAAATTAATATTGATGCTGAATCGCAGAACTTTTATGATTCCTGCAATCTGGCACTTTACGGACTGACTTCATATATCCGGAAAACCGGGCAAATTTGTCGTGAGTATGCGGAAACCGGCAAAGATGATAAATGGTTGGAACTGGCAGAAATTTGCGAATGGGTTGAATCAGAACCGCCGCGCAATTTTTATGAAGCTATTCAACTGTTGTTTTTTGCCACCATCGCACTGTGGATTGGCGAAGACCATTATCTTACTACTCCGGGACGCATTGACCAGACATTGTGGCGATTTTACGCCGCAGATATTGAATCCGGCAAGATTTCCCCACAAAAAGCGTTGGATTTAATTAATGCGTTATATATTCACCTTAACCGTTTGCTTTGGCCCGGTTCCGCTGTATCTGTCATAGTAGGCGGGCGTGATGCAGACGGCAACGCGGTGGTGAACGACCTGTCATACCTGGCATTGAAAGCCCGTCAGTTGACCCATCTGGTTTACCCGACGGTTGCTGTCGCGTGGCATACGGAAACACCGGAAGAATTGATGGATTACGGATGCGAAATCCTTGGCACCGGCATTGGCGACCCTGCGTTTTTTAACGATGAAGTCATCGCACAGGGGTTGCGTACCCACGGGGTATCGGTGCCGGATAGTTATAATTATATGAACTCAACCTGTGTGGAAATTAAGGTTTGCGGCGCGTCAAATATGTGGGTGGCAACACCATATTTTAATTGCCCGCAATCTTTATTGGATGTCATGTCGCAGATTGCCGATGATATCATCTCAATACCTGTTGATTTTGATGTTTTGTCTGAATTGGTACGGTGTAATCTGGCAGAAAAAGTAAAAAATGCCGCTGAAGCACATGATAAAATATGGAAACTGCGCGCTGAACGCGGATGTTTCCCCCTGGCAAGTTGTTTAATTAGCGATTGTTTGGCAAAGGGACGTGATTTTGATCGCGGTGGCGCTCGTTATAACTGGGTAGAAAACTCTTTTGTCGGTTTGGCAAATTTAGCCGATAGTATGCTGACGGTTAAAGAACTGGTGTATGAAAATAAAGAAATGAAGCTGACAGATTTGTATGAAATATTAAAAAATGACTTTTCTGATAATGATGAGTTACGCAAACGCATCCGCAACCGACTACCGGCATATGGCAATGATAACGACCGCGCGGATGCATTGGCGGCGGAATGGGCGACCTTTATTATGGATACATCAGAAAGCCAGATGGTTGGTGGTCACCCATATGTTCCCGGATTTTTCTGTTGGGTGATGCATGGTGTTTTGGGCAGTCAGACAATGGCAACTCCGGATGGCAGATTTGCCGGACAACCATTGGCTGACGGCGCAGGTGCCGCCCAGGGAAGAGAATTAACAGGCCCTACTGCGTCAGTATTATCAAGCACAAAATGGTGCCAGCAACGTGCCCTTGGTGGCGCGGTACACAACGCCAAGTTTTCAAAAGGCATGATTAAATCCGCGCATGGAAAAAAAGCATTAAAAAATATAATCACCACCTTCCTGCAACGTGGCGGTTTTGAAATTCAGATTAATGTTGTAGATGCTGAAACGTTGAAACAAGCGCAAATAAACCCGGAACAATACGCTGATTTAGTAGTTCGCGTTGCCGGATATTCAGATTACTTTATCCATCTCAGCAAAATTATGCAGGATGAAGTGATAACCCGGACAGAACACGAGTTATAAAATCTCTTCACAGTAATGTGTATTTCAATCCGACTAATCCGCCCGATCCGACTGATATTATTAATCATATAATTTATTAAAATCACAGGTCATATTAAAAAAAACTTTAATTTTGGCAGGAATCATCTATGGTTGGCAGAAATAAACAACGGAACGTTACAAAGAAAGTTAATAAGAGGTATAAAATGTCAAAAATTCCAATAGGCTTGCAGATGTATACATTGAGAGATGTAACCGCGGTTGATTTTGTAGGTACATTTAAAAAAGTTGCTGAAATTGGGTATACAGGTGTGGAACTTGCCGGTTTTGGTGGTTTATCTGCTGCTGAAATGAAAGCTATGTTAAGTGAATTAGGCCTTACTGCCATCGGTGCACATGTAGGTATTGATGGTTTGGAAGGTGCTGATGGTGAATATTTGGCAGAAATTGGCGCTAAATATGCTGCCATCCCGTATATTTCACCTGATGTTTTCAATGACCCATCACAACGCGCAGCATTAGTTGCACGAATTATTGCGGTTCGCAATAAATTGGCAAAATTGGGTATCACCGTGTTATACCATAACCATGATTTTGAATTCCAGAAAACACCGGAAGGCATTTATTCCCTGGATGCTTTGTATGCTGCAACTACCCCGGATGAATTAAAAGCCGAATTAGACCTTTATTGGGTTAAAAAAGGTGGGGAACAGCCAGCAGAATATATCCGTAAATACGCAGGTCGTGTGCCTCTGGTACATTGCAAAGATATGGACAAGGTTGACGAGTCATTTGCGGAAGTTGGTGAAGGCAGCCAGGATTGGGAAGCCATTTTTGCCGCGTCAGAAGAAAGCGGTGTTGAATGGTATATTGTTGAACAGGATAGTTGCAAACGTCCGTCATTGGAAAGCGTAACAATCTCTTTCAATAATCTTAAAAAGATGGGCAAAGTTTAATTAACATTATTCTAAATTTGGGAACAGGCAGCGAATATCGTTTTTTTTGTAAAAAGAGAAACTCAGTTATTACGATATTTGGTTCTGTTCCCTTTTTTTTGTAATAAAAGGTTGATATGACTGATTTAAAAATAAATACAAAAATAATTCTTGCAATTGCCATATCTGTATTACTGTCTATTTTGATATCTGTTAATACCATGGCTAATTCATCTGTGCGTAATGTATCAACAAAAAAGGCTATTTTAAAAATAAAATCTGTTATCAAAACGATAGTTAATCCTAAAGATGGGGCGGAGATGATTTTGATCCCGGCAGGTGAGTTTATAATGGGTACCACCCGGGAACAAGTTACGGTCTGGTTATCCAGTAATTATATGAATCGTATTGATGATAAACGTATTTTTTTTACCCATGAGTTACCACAACGGAAGGTGTATCTGGATGCATATTATATATATAAAACCGAAGTAACCGTTGCGCAATATAGAAAATTTTGCAAGTTAACGAAAAATAAAATGCCGGATGAACCACCCTGGAAGTGGCAGGATAACCATCCGATTGTGGGTGTAAATTGGGATGATGCTATGTTATATGCTAAATGGGCCGGAACCGCGTTACCAACAGAAGCGCAATGGGAAAAAGCAGCACGTGGGACAAAAGGTTTAATTTATCCATGGGGTAATGATTGGGATGATAAAAAATGTAGTAACTCGGTAAATGACACTAATTATCATTTAAAAACATCTGCTGTCGGCAGTTTTCCCGCAGGGGCTAGCCCGTATGGAGTTATGGATATGGCGGGTAATGCCTGGGAATGGTGTGCGGATTGGTATGGGTGTAATTACTACAAAACCGCACCGACGAAAAATCCGACAGGACCTAAAACTGGTAAATACCGTGTTTTGCGCGGTGGTTCATGGAATTGTGGCAGCATGAGAAATATGCGTACTGCAGATCGCAGTGGTGACCCTCCAACAACCGGAAATGACAGTAATGGTTTTCGGTGTGTTGCATACTAATAAGGTCTTTACCCGAAACCTTTTATTATTCACCACGAAAAAACGCAAAAGACCACAAAAGAAAATTATGAAAATCTTCTGTGTCTTAATTTAGGGTAAGAAACCTGAATTAACAGTTTACAATTATTTTTAACATTTAACAGATTCATTATTAATAAAAGTCTCTGTTTGGAACAGGGTCGCAGCCCGGCTCCTCAGCATTCCAGTTTGCTTTTTATCTGAACCATGATTTAGAATATAAAACTTAACAATAAAGGACACTTGTTATCAACCTGACCAAATAATTTTTAATTTTGCATTTTTAGAGGCTTTTACAAAATCTGGCTGAATTGTATGGAATGCCGTCCCCGGCATTCCTTTAATAGAGTTTATATCTCAAATAGGAATGCCGGGGACGGCATTCCGTACAGAAAAAAAACTATTATCTGGTTTTTAATTTTACATTTTACATTTTTAATTTTAATTATCTTTGAGTTTAATGTATCAACATCGATAATAATTTCCTGAGACTATAACTTTTTTCTTTAAATTTTGGTAATATTAATTTGGTAATGATAAGACAATTGAATTTATTAAAAAGGTGATTTTAATGGATGAAATAACTATACGCAAAATGCTGGCAGATTTTAAGAGCGGTGAATTATCTGATGATTTGGTGATTGACCGTTTGAAAACTTTGCCATTTGAAGATATCGGTTTCGCGTCTTTGGATCATCATCGTGGTTTGCGCACCGGATTTCCTGAGGTGATTTTTGCCCAGGGTAAAACACCGGCACAAACGGCAGAAATATTTCTGCGATTGAAGCACAGAAACCCGGTGGTAATGGCGACCAGAGCAAACCGGGAACATGCAGATGCAGTGATTAAAGCTGTCCCGGAAGCAGAATATTTTGAATTGGCCCAGGTTATTTTGTGGCATAAGAATAAAGAATGGCGACATGACGGCGAACCGTTGATTGCAATTATCAGCGCAGGTACTGCCGATTTGCCGGTAGCCGAGGAAGCCGCTATGACAGCAGAGGCAATAGGCTGGCCGGTAGACCGTATGTATGACGTGGGTGTTGCCGGTTTACATAGATTGCTGGCAAAAGGTGATCGTCTGCAACGTGCCAAGGTTATTGTGGTTGTGGCAGGCATGGAAGGCGCGTTGGCGTCTGTTGTCGGTGGATTAGTTAAAGTCCCGGTAATCGCTGTGCCGACATCTGTCGGTTATGGTGCCGCCTTCGGTGGCGTTGCCGCATTACTGAGTATGCTGAATAGTTGCGCCACCGGCGTAACAGTGGTTAATATAGATAACGGTTTTGGGGCCGGTTATTTTGCCGCTTTAATAGCGGAATACGCTTTTCTGGCGAAATGATTATTTTTTAACATGATTAACATGATTTTTGCTTCGCCAGTTAAGATATGGTATAGCTTAAATCATGTTACAAAACTCTGTGATTATCAGTGTTTCCTCTGTGAATCTCTGTGTAATTTAATAATAATATTTAAGCCGGCGAAGCCAAAAATCATGTTAATCATGTGAATCATGTCCAATAAATCTATAAAACAATAAAGGTAATATGATTATGTCTAAACGTAACGATTGGGAAAATCCTGTTTTATTTGAACGCAACCGCGAATTAATGCATTCACCATTGGGTGCTTATCCGGACGCTAAATCGGCAATGACTTGCGATAGAATGTCATCACCGAACGTGAAGTTATTGAATGGTACCTGGGAGTTTTGCCTGGTGAACTCGCCATTGGATGTGCCGGCAGATTTCATGAAAGATGGTTATTCTGACCCGGCGTGGGGAGAAATAACCGTGCCGGGTAACTGGCAGTTGCAGGGATTTAATGACCCGCCGATATACACAAATGTTGTTTATCCGTTTGACCCGACACCGCCGACAGTGCCGGCGCATAATCCTACCGGGTGTTATCGATTGGTATTGAACATCGATGATGAATGGTTTAAGGATGAAGTTTTCATTGTTTTTGAATCTGTGGATTCCGCATTACAGTTATATGTGAATGGTGAAGATGTCGGATACAGCCAGGATAGCCGTTTGTCGGCTGAGTTTAATATAACAGATTATATTCGTAAGGGTGAGAATCTAATTGCTGCCTGGGTACCGAGATATTGCGATGGGACATATATTGAAGACCAGGATTACTGGCAGATGAGCGGAATTCAGCGTGATGTATACCTGTACAGAAAGCCAAAAACCCATATTCGTGATTTTCAGATAACTACTTCTTTTGATAAATTATATAAAGATGCTGTATTGTCCGTAACAGCACGGATAAATAAGGTAGATAATCCGCAACAATATTTAATAGAAGCGTCGTTATTTGATACTGGCGGCAAACCGGTAATTGAAGCATTTACCGGCATCGTATCAAATGATACCCCGATGTATGGCGATTGCGCACCGGAAAAATATGCCGCAAAGATGAATATACCGATTACCGCGCCGAACCACTGGAACGCGGAAAATCCGTATTTATATACCCTGGTGATGACTCTGAAAGATTTTGCCGGTGACACCATTGATTTTGAAAGTTGTAAAGTAGGATTTCGTCAGATAGAAATAATTGACGGTGTGGTTTTGCTTAACGGTGTGCGTATGGTTGTACGTGGTGTTGATCGTCATGAACATCATCCGTGGCGAGGTAGGGCACTGACAGAAGATGATATGCGGGCAGAGGTTATTGCAATTAAACAATTGAACTTTAATGCGGTCCGTACCAGTCATTACCCGAATCATCCGCGTTGGTATGAATTATGTGACGAATTTGGTATTTATCTGGTGGATGAAACAAATTTAGAGACACATGGTGTAGGTGGTTTATTAACACAGGACCCGGAATGGGCAGGCGCATACCTTTCCCGCGCAATACGTATGGTAATGCGCGATAAAAACCATCCGTCGGTGATATTCTGGTCACTGGGGAATGAGTCATATTTTGGCCCACACCATGCCGCCATGACCAACTGGGTAAAGGTTTATGAGTCTACCCGTCCGGTACAGTATGAAAGTGGTTTCCCCGGACCAAATATCAGTGATGTAATGGCACCGATGTATCCCAAGCTTGATTGGGTGCGTGATATATTAACAGATAAAAATGAAAATCGTCCATTTATCATGTGTGAATACGCTTATGCAAAGGGCAATGCATCCGGTAACTTTAAAAAATTCTGGGATTTAATTGATACAATGCCTCGGTTCCAGGGTGGTTTTATCTGGGACTGGGCGGACAAAGCGTTACTGAAAGATTTACCTGATAGTAAAAATTACCTGTATGGTGGCGATTTTGGCGATGAATATGATTACAAGAGAGTTGGTGAATGCCCGAGTATGTGCCTGAATGGCATAGTAGGCCCGGATTTAACCCCGCACCCCGGCGCATATGAAGTGAAGAACGTTCAGGCACCGATTGCGGTGTTGGAAAAGGATACCGCGAATGGAATTTATACCATTTGGAATAAATACCAGTTCAGCGATTTATCACACATAACAATAAGATGGCAGTTTACAGAAAATGGCAGGGAAATTGCTAAAGGTGAAATGCCGGCACCGCAGTTAGCACCATGGAGCAAGGCAGATGTGACGATTCCGCGTCCGGAATTACTGGTTATTACTCCGGGTGCTGAATACCACATGAATATATTCTGTGTGTTAAACGCGGATTCAACTTGGGCAAAAGCCGGACACGAAATTTGCCACGGGCAATTCCTGATGAAGGATATGAAATCGCAATCACCCGCAATTGAACGTGGTGAATTAACCGATATTTTAATAATGATTGAAGATAATGAGATAATGCTGCAGGGAGAAGGATTCACCATATCATTTGATAAGGAAACCGGACAAATCACATCTTGGATACAATGTGGCGGGAATATAATGAAGACTGGTCCGGTAGACAATTTCCGGCGCGCGCCGACAGGTAATGATTTTAAAGTAGAACACCCGGATAGTTTGAGAGAACAGTGGAGAAATGCCGGTTTATTTAATTTAAACCGTGAAGTTATTTCTGTGGGTGTAGCGCGAATAACATCCGGTTCCGCAATAATCCGCGTGTCAGCAAAATATACCGGAGCGACAGACGCGCATCAAATTAATACCGAAACAACATACACTGTTTACAGCTGTGGCGCGGTAGTGGCAGATGTTGCAGTTAATATTTCTGATGCTTTCCCGGTAATACCGCGCATTGGTATGGAAATAGTTTTACCGGGTGAATTTAATAATTTAACATGGTTAGGCGCGGGTCCGTGGGAGAATTATATTGACCGAAAAACAGCGGCAATAATTGGCGAATACAAATCCACTGTTGCTGAACAGTTTGTTGAATATATTGTCCCGGGTGAATGTGGTGGGCATGAAGATACCCGTTGGGTATCTTTGACCAATGATGATGGTAACGGTATTTTAGTGTGTGGCAAACCACTTATTCATTTTGACGCGTTGCATTATAGTATTGATGATTTATTTGCCGCCAATCACGATTTTGAACTTGTTCCACACGATGAAGTTTATTTGCATATTGACCATATGCAAATGGGTGTCGGTGGCGATACAGGATGGACATTAAATGTCCACCCTGAATATCTTATAAGTCCCGGCAGATATCAGTATAGCATTTGCATGTGGGCAACTGTACCGGGTTACGATACCATGAAAATAGCAAAAATGGGGATAGAAGGGGTCGTTTAGAGTGAATTAATTCTAATCAGGCAATTGCTAAACCTGTTTATTCTGATTATAGATTGCAGTTTCAAAGGCCATACCTGAATTATTTATCAGGTATGGCCTTTGCCTTATATGCTTATTGAACATTCAACGTCAAACGTTGAAATATTCAAAATTGGAAGTTGAATGTTCGATGTTCATATTCATTTTATCTAAAATTAGTTTGTCACATTTGCCTGGACAAACTTGTATCCTAACGCTTTAATTCCGGTGATAGTAGTTTTTAGATAACTGATATCAACAAACCAATGGAAATAGAATCCTGACATTGAATCCCTGACTGCCATGTTTTTCCTTGCTCTTTCTATCAGGTCTGCCGGCAGTTGCGGACCTTGCCATTCTCCACCCAGAGTATCAATATATCCCAGATTTTCCGGGGATCTGAAGAATCCGAATTGATCTTTTTTTGTTACATATGGCAATACTTGTTGCAATAAATAGGTCGTTCCATCCGCACTGCTGGCAAATGATAACCCGCGGTCAACGCTAACTTTATATAATTGCAAAAATGCTTTGTAATCGTCTGATGTGGCAATATAATGCGGGGTATTCCAGGCTATGCAATTCCACCCCTGTTTTGCCAATATCTGTTGTCCTGTTTTAATGCGGTCTAATGCCCATGCGGTACTATCTTCCGGTAACGCGCCTTCAAAAACTTGTTGTCCCAATGTGTTCAGGGTAAGACGGTAAAACTCGAAATCATCACCGGTTACACCGTTGTATGGGTTTAATATATTGCTGTATTGGTGGGTGTATCCATGCTGAATAATTTTCCCACCTTTGTTTAGACAATAATTTATAGCGTTTATAAATTTGGTATTACCTTCAATTTTTATTGTTGTAGGTATACCACCCGTATATTCTCCCAAAGGATCGCGGAATTCAGGGATAACACATATGCCGAAAGGCACATTTTGCGCATACAAATAATCCGCGATAGCTTTAAGTAATGTTGGTGATGTATCTGGATGCACATCTTCTATTCGCACAAAAGCTTTGTGGATTGTTTCATGTGGCATATTAAAAAAGTCATGCAGTAAATCCGCTAATACCCATCCGCGATCTGCCATATACGCATACATGAAAGGATTATCCGCGATAAACCATAAGTTGTTACCTTTTACCGCGTATGGTACTGTTGCGCCAAGTGCATTCTCCGCAGTTTCTAAAACAGTGGCAACTGAAGAATCCATTATATCAAGCACGGTTAGCGAAGGGTCGTTTTGTGATTTTGCTAAT
>CAZNLA010000175.1:0-10325 GCA_964573385.1 uncultured bacterium | reverse complement strand
GCCATTAAAAATCTTACCAGGATTAAATTTACCGGATTTAACCCAGTCACCTGCATTACGCTGAAGAGTGAGAAGTGAATTAAATTAAAAATTGAAATAAAAAATTAATTTGGTGCAATATATAGATATCTATTTGAAGAGTGAAATTTTGTCTGAACCACGATTTTGGGGATTTTGGGATTACAGGATTTTATAGTAAAAATTGTGGTTGATGTAAAAAATATGAATTATCGGATAAATAATCTGTTAATCCTTTAATCATGTGAATCGTGGTTCAAGACGAAAGAAGAGTGAAGAGTGAAATTTTGTCTGAACGAAGAGTGAAATTTTCTGTTTCAGTCTTGATTATGTAATAATTAATGGTGAATAGTCTAACAATAACTGTCTCAGTTTGATAATAATGCTAATTGTATAAAATATTTTTATTTTGATAACTTATACTTAAAATGATTAATAGTTATCAATGGAAAGACAAGGTTGTTGTTTAATTATTAGAAGCTACTTCAAATGTTGTTGTTGGGTCATAACCTGCCAACGCGCAGAAGTTGGACCATACTTTGCGTGAGTAATTTTGTGTTTCGCGGTAGGGTGGAATTCCATTGTATTTTCTTACCGCGCCAGGTCCGGCGTTATATGCAGCAAGGGCGAGTGGGGAACATCCAAATGAATCTATTTGTTTGCGGAGATATCTTACTGTGCCATCAATATTTTGTTCGACATCAAATGAATCTCTTACTCCCAGGCCGGCGGCGGTTCCGGGCATTAACTGGCCTAATCCGCGCGCGCCGGAATGGCTTACTGCGCGTGGGTTAAATCGTGATTCCTGTAATATGAGGGCGAATACCAGGCGGGGGTCAACATCATAATTGCGACTTTTGTTGATTATATGACCGGCGATACCATTCGCTAATTCCGGGGTTATCCGTCCGTTTAGTTGGCAAATCCTGCTACCATATACCTGTGTAATATCTTCGGTATCACCTTCCCCGTAATTAATTCTTTCCGCCGCAGGTTCGGGATCTATTTCAGTATCTGTTATTGTGGATGTAACATTAGTAACATTTCCCGCAGGTTTCTGTTCGGGTGATGGCGTCAGTGGTGATACTTCGGTTTTTGTAGTTGCTGGCGGTATCGCGGCCTTTTGCATATTTACGCTGGTTGCTATCCCACTGCCTACTGCTGACGTCCAATTCATCATCTGTAACATTGGGTCGTCAATGGTGGTGGATTGCTGTGGCGTTAACGACAGACAAATCGGGGTAGTAACATTTTGCGGCAAATAGGCTATTACAGTGAGTTTTTTTCCCACGCAGACGTCAGTATCTTTTTTTGTATAGTTTAGGATTAAAGTCTGTTTTTCGTCTATTTTGAATAATATTCCGGTTACACGGTCATTGCTGAATGTCCCTATGACAGTGCCACTAAACTCAAATACTTTCCCCATTTCATTTGCCATGGTCTGCGCAACTTTAGCATCAGTAGCCAGTGGCGTCACAAATTGCTGGCTTCGGGCAAGTTGGTAATCATTTAAATTTGCAGCAAATACCAGACTGCTGCAAAGGGAAAATGCCAATATTATATTTTTTCGCCAGGATAAAAACAAATAAATACTCCGGACCGGATTAGTACCAGAAGCAATAATAGCATTGAATTGACCAAATGAAAAGATACCGCCGGCAGAAAAGCGCATAATTGACCCAAATTTATAATTACCAGTCGTGAAAATGGCAATTTTAATCCTGTAATTTATTTCACTATTACGGTATAATTAATCGCGGTTACACTTAACCGAATAGAAAGAGTTTCAGATTTATGTTAATTGACGCGCATACCCACGCCTTTGCAGATAAAATTGCAGAAAAGGCGGTTCTACAACTAATTGATTATTATTCCATACCGACTACCCATGGAGGCACTATTTCTGATTTAATGCATCAGGCAAATATTGCCGGACTCGACGCGATGGTAATGCTGGTCGCCGCCACAAAGGCAGAACAGGTAAAACCGGCTAATGACTGGATGTTGTCACGTCCATGGGAATCTTTCGCTAACCATCCCAAAATTGTACCATTCGGGTCGTACCATGTTGATGATGAAAATTGGCAAAATGAAATTAATCGATTAAGAGATTCAGATATTAAAGGTATTAAAATTCATCCGGAATTCCAACAGATTGACCTTGCTGATGAACGGTTATTGCCGTTTTGCGAAGAGATACAGGATGATTTTGTTTTGATGGTTCATGTCGGCGACCCGGTGATTACCGCAGATAATTACAGTACCCCGGCGAAAGTGGCAAGATTATTAAGCCTGTTTCCCCGGTTGACAATTATTGCCGCCCATTTAGGCGGGTATTGTTTATGGGATGATGCCTTGGAAATGTTGGCGGGGAAAAATCTGTATCTGGATACTTCCAGTGCCGCGCAATATATTGACCAGGAATTAATGCGAAGAATAATTAACCGCCATGGTATAGAGAAAATTCTTTGTGGCAGCGATTACCCGTTAACTTCGCCAATTGACGCGTTGAATACCATTATGCGGATTACATGGTTAAGCGATAGCGAGAAGAAGTTAATAACCGGTGAAAATGCCGCAAGGTTGTTTGGGATAGAATAGAGATAAAGTACAATATAAAAAACAGGACTTTCGCTCATATGGGTAATCTGTTTAAAAATGGTCGCTTCGACAGGTTCAGCGACCGGTCACTGAACCTGTCGAAGTGACCTAAAGCGAAAGTCCTGAAAATTATTTGGTAAAGTTATTTACGCTGCTTTTTTTTCTACTACAGGTGGTGTTGGGTTCTCTTTTGTTTTCTCTCCACCTTCGGTTTTCGGTTTCGGGTTGTTTCTTTGCATCCAAATGGGGTTACCTTTTTCATCGCGGAGTTTTAATTCGCTGTTTTCTACTCCGACAATAGAAATTTTCATGAAGATTAATGTGCCTTTTGCGCCACGTTGTTTGGCAGTGATAATTACTTTCTGATCATTTGCCAATGCCAGTTTGTTTTTCAACGCATAACCTACCGGGCATAACTCAACTATTTTTATGGTTTCTTTATCGGTCACCAAATCAAAAGTGATAGATTTAGGTGATGTCCTAACTGGTTTTTCATCAGGTGTTTTTGTTATAGTAGCATTGTCAGTTGTTTTGGTTGCTGTACCCGGGGTTGTGGTTTCCGCTTCCGGTGCCACAAAGTTCTTTACTGTTCCCTGCAGAACAACCACTGTCGCGACATCAATATCAGTCCATGTTTTATTGCCATTTGCGCTTAACAGGTTAATTTTTTTGTCTCCCAGTGTAATGTCACTGGCTTTCACAAATTTCTTATCTTTTTCAGTAACCTGCCATCCGGCAACGCCTATTTTGGCGCCATCTGTTAAAGTAATTTCTTTGAATTTTAATACATCAGGTCGTTCCAAAACAACAGTAGTCTTAACATCACCCTTAACAATAGTAATGGATACCGGTACATTAGGGTCCATCTCTTTGGGAAGGTCAGCAATTGTTCCGTCAATAGTAACCACCAGGTCGCCGAAAATGCTGGTTGGTTTTTCTTTGTCCAATTTTCCGGGTTCTGGTTTTACAGGTTCTATAGTTGTGGTTGTGGCTTTGTCAGGTTGTGGCGCAGGTTTTTCCGCGTTACCTTCTACCGCCAATGTCGACAGGGAAAATAATCCCATGATGGTGAACACCATCAAACTTAATTCTACTCTCTTCATTTTTCCTCCCTTTTATAATTAGCATACTTATCGTGCGTTATTAAAGTTGCACAACATATCTGCAAATATCTTTATCCGGGTAGTTATCAATTAATATCAGGACTTAAGCGAAAATAATTCATTAACCGATTTCTGTGATACTTAAATTAATTACCATGTTTACATCCCATCCATAAAACCACAGTTTGTTACCTTTTTGTTCCGGGCAATAATCTATTATACACCGGCAGTTATTAATAGATAAATCGATAATAGAATCTTTCACAATCAGTTCGACTTTGACTATCTTGTTTAAATTATTCACCTGGTTAATGGTGTTTGTATGCAATTTTACGGTTTTATTTATATGGTCAAAGCAGATGTCGTAACCACTGTTGATATTATCTTCACCGCGAACGCGTAGTCCATATACACCATTACCATTTTTATAACAGAAAGCAGCATTCAATTTGAAGTTTTCAGGTATATTTGTCATCATGACAGCACCCAACCCGTTTGTTTCATCAAATACTATACAATTTGTATTACATTCAGAATCCGGTGTTAATGATACAGCTGATTCCGGTATTATTTCTTTTCCGTATTTGTTAAATTCATCAACAAATTTTGTACCCAATGTTCCATCTTTATATTGGACTAATTCGCGGAAAACGGTGTAACCACCGAATTGATGGTGACCGTAATCTTTTTCATCAATTCTGGTGCCTATCCATGATATCCCAATGCGGCGATTGCCGGTGAATGCTGCCGTTTTCATAACACAGGAAGCACCACCATCAAGCAGGTCATTTGCCGGTTTTGTCCATGGTCCCAACGGATTTCGGGATATTCTGTAGCGTGCTTTTCCGCCGTTGCTGAATATTAAATAATACCAACCGTTCCAGCAGAAATAATCCGGGCATTCCGGAACGTCTGGGAAACCGGGAATGATAAAAGGTTCCTGCACTTCCCAGTTGTTTAAATCATTTGAAGTCAGATGCGCCAGGCACCCTCCGCGACCGGCAATGGGGTGTCGTTCGTTTTCGGCCGTCACCAGCATATGATAAATTCCGGTTTCCTTTTCCTTGAAAACTATGGGGTCGCGAAAATGACATGGGTGATAACCAGAGGGTGGCGAGATTAATAATTTTGGATTAGTTTTTGTAAAGTTTATTCCGTCATCGCTGACCGCCAGGCTGACATGTTGTTTCCAGTCGCGCAGGCGGGTGGCGTAAAAAGCGTAATATTTACCATTTTCATAAAAGATTGACCCGGTACATATTGACCCTTCCAGGTCATCAGTAATGGCGATTGCAATTGGGTGATGTGTCCAGTTAAGCAGGTCGGAACTGCTGGCGTGTGCCCACTGGTGGCCACCGAGTCCACCCAATGCCTGGTGATGATTTTCGTCAACAAGATAAAATAACCTGAAGATGCCATTATCAAAAAATGGCATACAGTCACCTACAAATAAATTACCTTCCGGTTTGAAATATTGCATTGTTATCTTCTTTAAAAAAAGGGCAACCACATTGTGATTGCCCGGTAAATAAATTAATATTTGCTTAATTCTTCAACTATCTTTGTGTATATTTCAATTCTTGATGGCGCATTCGGTATTAAACCGGAATGGTCTTCCATTGAAACCCGTCCGGCATATCCACTGGTATGCAAGGCGGAGAAGAATACCGCGTAATCAAATGAGTCGCCACCGGTGTAACCTTCAATTTTCATACCACTGAGATGGACGTGGCCCAATTTTCCGCCTGCGCTTTTTATAATGTCGTAATTTTCGTTTGCGTGCATCATGTGATGGACATCTGCCAATGTTTTCAAGTGTGGCAAATTAATTCTGTCTGTCATTTCAATGCCTTCCGCGACGGTTTTCAGGATATTACATTCTTTACCTAACGGTTCCATTACCACCGTTACCCCATATTTTGCGCCTGCGTTGCCGGCAATAGTCGCTGTTTTTTCTAACTGTTGCCATGCCGTTGCCATGTCAAATCCTTCCGGTACCTGACGTGCGCCACCACTGCCAAATACAATGATTGACGCGTTTATTTCACCCGCACGGCGCAAAGCGCAATCAATATATATTTCCAATGCACTGTAATCAACATCCGGTCCGGTTGTTTTAAGGTGTCCGGGCAGGAAACAGTTGAACGCTTCTACCGGCAAAATAGCTTTTTCAAATTGTGCCCGTACCGGTGCAAAAGCCTCATCAGTCTCGGTTGGCATTAATGAACTGACGGTCATTTCAGTAAATTTAAAACCGGCGTTTTTTGCATCTTCCTGTATGTCAAATCCACCGCAAATGCCTAATTTAAACATCTTCTTCCCCTTGAGTATGATTTTTTAAATATCTTTTTCGCAGTTGTCCGCAAGCGCCTTTTATATCATTACCACGTGATTTTCTAACATGGGCGTCCAGACCGTTCTCTTTTAATAATTCTACAAACTTTTTCGCTTCCTGTAACGGTGGTCGTGAACCTTCATCGTCAGAATTTAAAGGTATTAAATTAATCAGCACCGGAAATCCACGTATCCACCCCTGTAAAGCGTTTGCGTCTTCCGGTCTGTCATTTTCACCGGGAATAATTGTATATTCAATGGTAATTTTTCTGCTGGTTGCGTGAAAATAACCGCGAATAGTTTTGAAGAGGTCACTTAATGGAAATATTTTGGCAACTGGCACTAACTTTTCTCTGTTTGCCTGCATTGGCGAATGAATGCTGATTGCCAGGTTTAATCCCAATTCCTCTTCTTTTAATTTTATAATACCCGGGATTAACCCCACTGTAGATATGGTTATATGTCTTTGTGATATATTTAAACCATCTTCGTCAATTAACAGGTAAACTGCCTTTATTACCGCGTCATAATTTGCCAGTGGTTCACCCATGCCCATGAAGACTATATTTGATATCCGCATGCCGGTATCTGCCTGCACACGGTATACCTGATCAATTATCTCCGCTGTTGTCAGGTTGCGCACTAACCCACCTCTGCCAGTTGCGCAGAAAGTGCATCCATACGCGCAACCAATCTGAGACGAAACGCATACGGTGGCGCGTTCATTTTCCGGCATAAATACTGTTTCAATACAATTATCATCTGCCAACGCAAAAAGATATTTTATTGACCCATCTACAGAACGATTCTTTTCAGCAATATTCAGGGTGGTAATTGAATAATTGTCATTTAAAGTAACCCGCATATTAGCGGGCAAATTAGTCATCTGGTCAAAGTTTGTGACAAGTTTATTGTGAAGCCACGAGAATATCTGCTTCGCGCGGAATTTTGGATATCCGGCATTTGTCAGTTCGTTTGTCAGTTCAGTTAAGTTTAATGTTTTTAAGTCTTTCATTACGTCTTAATTGTCCCTTTATTGGTGGTAGACGTCAACCCCATATTTCCGGTAGAATTCATACCATGCAAAGAAATGGCAAAATAATAATTTTTGATCTTGGAAGGGTGATGATTCGCATTGCTGACGACTGGCGCGAAGCAACACAGTTTGCCGGGATAACATACCGTAATACAGATGAATCTACCGTGGCGACAGCCGCAAGAAATATGGCGGAAGATGAATATGAACGTGGATTGATATCATTTGATGAAATGGCAATTAAATTAAAACAAACCAGTGATGAAGCTTATTCAGTGGAAGAAATAAAAAAAATATATTTAAGCATTATTAATAATGAGTTCCCCGGCATGGCAGATTTTGTTTTATCTTTGCAAAAAAATGGGTATTATACAGCTTGCCTGTCAAATACTTGTGACGCGCATTGGGAACAGTTTTTACATTCCGGACGTTATCCCGCTATTGAAATGCTGGATGCCCATTTTGCCAGCCATTTAATGGGATTACGTAAACCGGACGAGAAAATTTATCGGTTGGCAATGGAAAAATTAAAAACAACAGGTAAAGATATAATATTTTTTGATGATAAAACAGAAAATATTTCCGGGGCGTTACGTTGTGGGTGGAATGCAATACAAATAAAGCCGAATAGATCATCAATATTACAGATGAAAAATTATATTTCCAGGTTTGAGAAAAATACGAAAAATACTTACTGCATAAAATCCGAAAATATATTATAATACAACTCAGAAAGAGGTGACCGGTATTTTTATACCGATTACCGTGGGGTAAAGACGGAATGACAGATAATATTCAGTTTGATTCAATGAATGTCGATGATGAGGTGTCAGTCGACGGTGGTAATGTTGATATTAAACAGTTGCTGGCAGAGCTGGCAAACCATAAGCAGCAGTTAGCGGAAGTGAAAAATTCATATATCCGCTCTCATGCTGACTTTGACAATTTTCGTAAAAGAATGCGGGCAGAACGCGACCAGGAGTTTGGCCGTGGCAGCGACAAAGTAATATCCGAATTGTTGCCGATTATTGACGATTTTGAACGCGCTTTGGATGCTGTGCATAAAGCATTAGTGCCGGAAGCGATGACAAAAGGTGTTGACCTTATTTATCGGCAATTAATGGGTGTTTTGGACCGTTATAATATTGTTCAAATGGATGCTGACGGGCAACCATTTGACCCTAAGTTTCATGACGCAGTGGCAAAAGTAGTTAATGATGATGTACCGGAACATACTGTAATAGGTGTTGTTCAAAAAGGGTATACTAAAAATGGCGAGGTATTTCGGCCAGCACGGGTAGCGGTTTCTGTATCGTCAGAAGAACCGTTGCCAGAGATTTAATTATCAACAGGGGGGATACATGGATGGCAGACACGATCATAGGGATTGATCTTGGAACAACTAACTCTGTTATGGCGGTATTAGAGCATGGAGCTCCCCGCATTATACCAACTGCAGAAGGGCGAAATTTATGCCCATCTGTGGTAGGATTCACGCCGTCTGGCGATCGGGTAGTTGGCGATATTGCGAAGAGACAATTATTGACGCACCCAACACGGTCCACGGCATCAATTAAAAGATTCATGGGTTCCCGTCATACCGTTACTATTGACGGGAAATCATACACCCCGCCGGAAATCTCAGCGTTAATTTTACAGAAATTGCATCATGACGCGGAAGATTTTTTAGGTGAAAGAATTCAAAAAGCGGTAATTACTGTGCCGGCTTATTTCAGTGACGCGCAACGCCAGGCTACCCGTGACGCAGGTCGCATTGCGGGGTTGGACGTGGTTAGAATAGTTAATGAACCAACGGCGGCGGCATTGGCATATGGTATGGAAAAGAAAGGCGTACAAACCATACTGGTATGGGATCTTGGCGGTGGCACATTTGATGTTTCCATATTACAGCTTACCAATGGCGTTTTTCAGGTTTTGGCGACAAATGGTGACAATCGGCTTGGTGGTGATGACTGGGATGGCCGCATGATGATGTACCAGTTGCATACCCTGAAAGAAAAAGAGGGTGTAGACCTGAGTAAAGACCGACTGGTTCTTCAACGTATGAAAGAAGCAGGGGAGAAAGCGAAAGTTCAACTCTCTACATTAGAATCAACCTTTATTAATTTGCCATTTATCGCGACATCTGGCGGCAAACCATGCCACCTGGAAATGGAAATAACCCGTGGCAAGTTTGAGGAATTAACCAAAGATTTAAGACAGCGAATGATAGACCCGACTGCCCAGGCGCTTGCTGACGCAAAAATGATGCCGAGAGATTTGGATGCGGTTGTTTTAGTTGGTGGTTCCACCAGAATGCCGGCAGTACAGCAAATGGTGCGTGAAATACTGGTGCATGAACCGGTAAAAGGCGTTAATCCGGATGAGGTTGTTGCCCTTGGCGCGGCTATTCAGGGTGGAATTATATCAGGTGCGTTAAATAATATGCTGTTACTGGATGTTACCCCGTTGTCATTGGGGGTGGAAACATCCGGCGGTATGTTCACCCGTATTATTCCGCGTAATACCACGATACCCACCAGTGAAACAAAAACATTCACTACATCAAAAGATGAACAAACCGCGGTAAAAATTCATGCCCTACAGGGTGAACGTGAAATTGCCGCGCAGAATAAAGCATTGGGACGGTTCACCTTAGACGGTATACGCCTGGCAAAGCGTGGCCAACCCAGAATAGATGTTACTTTTGATATCGACCAGAATGGCATAGTACATGTCAGCGCGGTAGACCAGGAAACCGGGGCATCGCAGGCGGTACTGGTAAATGTCAGTTCCGGACTCAGCGAACAGGAAATCCAGGGATTAATTAATGAAGCCGAGAAATTTGCTAAATCTGACATGAAACAGGTTGAAATAACCGAATTGAAAACCATGGGCGAAGAGATGCTGGATAAGGTTAACAGCGAATTGAATCGGGTTATGGACGATATACCAATTGTTGAATTGGCAAAATTTGACCACGCGATTGCAAGATTGCGATATGCCGTCGAAGGTGATTCACCACAGGAACTGCGCGCGTCCATAGATTCACTACGCGATTTATGTTCAGTGCTTGTTGAATATGGTGTTAAATTATCAGACCTGGGTCCGGCAGTTAAAGGTATGTCAGGTACAGCAGTTAAAAGCGGACATGGGAAAAGGTAATAGGTCGTTAGGTATTAGGGATTAGGGATTAGGGATTAGGGATTAGGGATTAGGGATTAGGGATTAGG
>CAZNLA010000174.1:0-10431 GCA_964573385.1 uncultured bacterium | reverse complement strand
TAACTTTTTATATACAATATGTCAAATTTTATCACTTCTTATCTTAACGCATATGGGGTGTTCCCGTAGGCTATGGAATTAATATTAAAATAGCATCAACGAAAAGATATGTATAATACTATGGGCTTTCCTGTCCCCCTTCTTGAGGGGGATGTCACCGCAGTGATAGGGGGAGTTTGTTTATATGAATGCTAATTTTAAAATCCTGACTTATTTGTAAGGATTTGGTTGCTAATGGCCTAAAGCTTAAAGAACATTGAAATAGAATAAGTTATTTGTAGCTCCTTCCCTTGACTTTTATAGGTAGACTGATATACATTATTATTCAGCAAGCATACACAGATGGAAATTGTATATTAAGTGGTATAGGAATATTATATAATCCGCAAGGTGAAAACAGTATGAAAAAACATTTAGCAGTATCAGCAATCGACCTGGGCGCGGAAAGTGGCCGGGTAAGTGTGGGGATGTTTGATGGTGAACATTTAGATATTGATGTTGTACATCGTTTTTCTAATTCTCCAATAACTTTAAACAGTACTTTACACTGGAATACGTTGTCATTATATAATGATATTCTAACCGGTTTGGGTAAAGCGGGTGAGGTGGTGCCGGACCTGGCATCAACCGGTGTTGATACCTGGGGATGCGATTTTGGTATTTTGGATGCTCATGGTAATCTGTTGGGTGTGCCGGTACATTATCGCGATAAACGCACAGATGGATTGATTGACGAAGTTACGAAAGAGATTAAACGTGAATCGATTTTCAGTCAGTCCGGCATAGCGTTTTGGCCCTTTAATACTCTATACCAGTTACGCGCATTGGCGGTACAGGCATCACCATTATTTATTGAAGGTAAAACATTATTATTTACCCCGGACCTGTTGAATTTTTGGTTATGCGGGTCACGCACCACAGAACGTTCCATCGCCAGCACATCGCAGTGTTTATCAGTAGAAAAAGATGAATGGCTGAATGATTTATTAGCCGCATTGGATATACCACCCGCGATATTGCCGGAAGTGGTAACCAGTGGAACAGTATTGGGCAGTTTACGCGCGGATGTGGCGGAAGAAACGAAACTGAAGAAAATGAAGGTAATTGCCCCAGCCGAACATGACACCGCGTCTGCCGTAGTAGCAACCCCGTTGTCCGCGCCAAACGCGGCTTATTTAAGTTGTGGCACATGGTCATTATTAGGTTTGGAAATGACAACCCCGCGGGCGACACCGGAAGCGTTATATGCCGGGTTTACCAATGAAAAAGGCGCCTGTGGCACATATCGTTTCCTGAAAAATATTATGGGTTTATGGCTTATTCAACGCGCAAGAGAAGTTTTTGCCCGTAAGGGAGAAGAATACGATTATTCCACCCTGGCATTTAAAGCATCCGGCGCGGAACCTTTCCAGGCCTGGGTTGACGTTAATGCTGACAGGTTCTACGCTCCAACAAATATGGTTGAAGCGGCGCAGGAATATTGCCGCGAAACCGACCAGTTTGTACCGAACAGCGTGGATGACATTATGCGGGTTTTACTGGAAAGCCTGGTATTTTCGTACCGTAGAGCAATTGACCAGTTAGAAGAAATTTATGATATTAATATCCCCGCATTACACATAACCGGTGGCGGATCGCAAAATACCGCATTGTGCCAATGGACAGCAAATGCCCTGGCAAGGCCAGTAATTGCCGGCCCGGTGGAAGGCACCGCACTGGGCAATATGTTGGTACAACTGATGGCATTGGGCGAACTGAAAAACCTGAATGAATGCCGCGAAGTGGTACGACGCAGCAGTGGGTTAACCACCTATGAACCACAGGATGTAAATATGTGGCAGGACGCATACAGGCAGTATGAGAAAATTATTAAGTAAAGATATTAATGGTGAGGTTTTGAAGAGTGAAGAGTGAAGAGTGAAGAGTGAAGAGTGAAGAGTGAGGAGTGAAGAGTGAAATTTTGTCTGAACCATGATTTTTATAGTTGCAATTTGAGGTTGATGGAAAATTTGCAATTTCTTAATGTATCCCAGGCATCCTGCCCGGGAATCGCGAGCAGGATGCTCGCGGTACATTGGGTTTGCAATTAGCTCCGGACCTTCTTATTGAAAAAATTATAATAATTTATGATGGGCAGCAATTCTATTAATTTCAGCCGTATTCACTGCTGATTGTTGTGCAAAATCATGCCATGAAGAGATAGCATCAGCTACCTGTTTCAACATTTTTGGCGCGGTACCTATGGCAAAACGTTCTGCAACTGCTAATAAATCGGTGCGAGTTATTCCGGTAAATTTTCCATTTACTGACATTAAATGCTGGTAAGTCCATTCCCCCCTTGGGTTATAGGCATGTGTGATGTCATATGCCGGGGATAATTCCCAGATGCCACCTTTACGCAATAAAAATGAAATATTTTTAGTATGGTCGTCGCAGTTGGCAGCCATTACATTAAATGCCATGCGCCGGAATGCTTCTTCTGATGCATCATATCCCAGTTGAAGTTTATTGATGGTTAGAAATAGTTGATTATAGTCATGACTGCCTTTTTGCTTATAATCAAGATGTGCCATGGCACATAGGGTTTGCAGATGATGTTTTGTATTTCCATCCCGGTCGAAACGTTTTGTCATGAAATGTGCCCGACCATTTTCCTCTAACAAACGGCATGGTGAGATGTTAATACCAGCAGCGCGTGCCATTAAATAGTATGCATATTCAATGCGACCATAATCCTGAGATCCACCGAGTTCATGGTCGCTGCCCATACCATCAAATTTTAACAGCCAATGTTCAAAACCATCAGCAGCATCAAATTGACCTGCGCGAATGATATTTGTAGTCGGATTCCAGGAAATAACAGCTTTAGCCCTTGCCCCACCTGCAGAAGTGCCTACCTGGATAATTTGAGATAGTGCGGCTATTGCCAGATGGTCTGTACCTATTTCACCTTTTACAGCTCTGCGTGCACCATCGATTAATGCGGACAACTCAATTGCTGTACTATTTTTTCTTGCCATGTTGCGTGCAGGTTTAAATTCCAATGCACCCATGCCTCGCTTGCCCATGTATGCCAGTCTGTCCAGTGCAGTGATATTAGATTTATCAATACCTTTACCTGCCATCCATGCATCAATTAAACCATTTCCAAAATCATCCGGTAATGCATCGGCCAACATAGCAGGTAATCGTTTATATGTTAATTCTGACAAATCGGTAAATATATATGGGTCGCGCGCGGTGAGTAACGGCATTGTAAAAGGTGCTATTTCAATACCAGAGTGCAGAAATGCCGGTGAATATTCAAAAGCGTAATAACCCAGACGAGGGTCGCGGGCAACTGCGCCAACGGTTTCTCCCCATAATATAACTTCAATTGCGGTTACTGGTTTATACATGCTGGTTCCCCCTGCTACGGGATGCTCTTTGTCGTTTTGGTTTTTCTTTAAGCATTTGTAATGGACTTATGGAAACAACTGGTGCGAGAGTTGTGAGCCAGTCAATTCGTCCCAATGAGCGCAGTATTTTAATCAGTGAACCGACGGTGGTACCTTTACCACTTTCCAAGCGTTTCACAACATTTAATGCTACTCCAGCTTGTTCCGCCAGTCTTTGTTGGTCAATATTTTGCCGAAGTCGTAAATCCCGTATCTGTTGACCAAGTTCCTTTTCCCATTCTTCAGCTGTTTTGTTATTTATCATAATAGACCTTTTAATGGATTTTAGAAATAAAATATGGTTTTATAGTCCATTTATAGAATATTATACCTGATTTATAGTTGAATTGCAATACAGGGTGTGAAGGGTGAATTTTGAAGAGTGAAGAGTGAAATTTTGAAGAGTGAAGAGTGAAGAGTGAAAATTTTAAAGTTACACAGAGATGCACAGAGGAGACACTGAGATTCACAGAGAGTTTTTATAATTAAAATTGCAAATGACAAATGACTGAGGCTTTTGCAAAACCTGTGTAACCAAGAGTATCCCGGGCATCCTGCCCGGGAATCGCGAGCAGGATGCCCGCGGTATATTGGGTTTTAATTAGTCTAATATCTCACTGTTAGGTTTTACGATTACTTCTTCATAGTAAACTTTGCCGATGAATAGCGGTATTATCGCTACAACATATGAGTTATTTTTTGTTGTTGCTTCCACTTGTGGTTTCAGGATATAGTTTATGTGAAGTGTGTCACCCTCAGTCACAACTTCCGCAATATCAACCATTTTGTCCCCTGATAAAATGGCAACGGCCATATATTTTGTAAAATCTATGGGTGCCATTTCCATCTCTATTCCTAACTTCATCCATAAACTGTCAAATGCTTTTGCGCTGATAATTGTTTGTGTTGAGAATTCGGTTTTTTTACTGCTGAAACCTTTAAATACCTGGATTGGTACATAAAAGCTTTTCTTTTCAGATACTTTGCCGGTACGATACTCGACATTAAAAACAACCGGTTTGGAGCTTTTCTTAATAGCCACGGCATCCTGCGGCCAGGTTAACGCCATGGTTACCATATCATTTGGTCCGGGAGCGGATTGAAAGACTTCAACAGAAATTCTGTCGTCGGTTTCTGTTGCTTTTTTAATTGATATGGAATATCCGCCATTCATCATTTGTCCCATTGACGCAATCAGCAATAATTCTTTGTCGTTAAAGGCTTTCACATAATATCCGGCAGGCTGTTTTGTCGTTGCTTTCCTGACATCTTCACCACGGCGAAGTTCTAAATCAGTTGATTCCGCGATAACGGCAAATGCCTGCACACCACAAATGGTAAGGGCAAGTAAAATTGAAAAATAAGTAATAGATTTCATAATATTTTTTTCCTTAAAAATAGGCTTTACAGAGTTCATATACTTTATTGACTGCAAATAATGGATAATTGTTCCATTTGTAAATTTATGAGATTAACAATTATTCACAGCAAAGGAACACAAAGAACACAAAGTGTTTTCTTGAGATCTTCTTTTGTGGTCTTTGCGATCCTTTGTGGCGAATATTAATGGGTTGTGGGTAACGCCACATTAGGTAAAAAAGTTTATGGCGCGGTAACAACATTTCTGAACCCGGTGTATGAGTTTTTGTTATAAGGGCCGTTATTGTCGCGGTACGCCCCACGATAATTGTAGATACTACTGTTCCATGCCCCGCCACGTAATATTTTGACGGTGCCGGTTGCGGGACCAACCGGGTCGGTGGTGGCAATGGTGGAATAATCGCCATACCAATCTTTACACCATTCTGATACGTTGCCGGCCAAATCCTGTGCTCCGCACCAGCTAAGACCACCCTGGAAACTGCCCACCGGCCATGTGGATTTCCCCTGACTCAATGAATTATTTGATGATGCGCATTTGTTTAATGCCCAACCGTTAATAGGGTCAGCGACAGTAGATATGCCACCCCATGGGAAGTTATTGTTTCCGGGTCCGGCAACGGCGTATTCCCATTGTGCCTCGGAGGGCAGGTCGGCACCGGCCCAGGCTGCGTATTCAGTGCAGTCAAACCATGTTACGTTAATAATTGGGTGTTGTTGAATTGTTAAATCACTCCAGCCAGATTTACCGGCCCAACTATAATCGGTGGGGAAAGCGGGCAATGCATGTCCCTTGGCCGTACAGAATTTGCGGTATTGCGCTACTGTTACCTCGTATTTATATATCCAATAACCGGATAAAGTAACCTGCTGAGTCTTTGGTGCATTCCACCATACGTTGCCATATTCTGTCCCCATGGTAAAGTTGCCACCCGGCACCCATACCATAGTTGCGCCATCAACAGCATTTATTTTTTCGGTCCAGTTGCCGACGATAAAATCTGCAAGAGATATGGCGTTTCCGTCTGTTGTTGTCACGGTGATTTTACCGGTTGTTGCGCCGGCAGGTATAGTTGTTTTTAATGATGTCGCGGTATTATTTGTTATCGCAGTTGTTTCAACCCCGTTAAATTTCACCAGAGTTGCACCCGCCAGGTTAAAGCCGGTAATTACAATTTCGGTACCTGTAACCCCACTGGTTGGCGTAAAAGATGTGATTGCCGGTATCAACGTAGGAATAACAGTAAAGTCGGCAGAACTGGTAGCAATACCATCGGCAGCAACCAATGTTATCTGCCCGGTGGTGGCGTTAACGGGCACTGTCGCTTTTAATGATGTCGCGGTAATATCTGTAATGGTCGTTGCCGGTAAACCATTAAATTTAATTGCTGTAGCTGCCGATAAAGTTGTTCCGGTTATGGTAACAACTGTCCCGGCTTTACCGCTAATTGGGGTAAAAGATGTGATGGTGGATAATGACATATCAATGACGGTAAAGGCCTGCATGCTGGTTGCTGTGCCATCTGCGGTTATTATGGTAATTTTACCGGAAATCGCGCCGAGGGGAACTGTCGTTTTAAATGATGTCGATGTTATATTGGTTATTGTTAACGCGTTTATACCGTTAAATTTAACATTAGAAACGGTTAATAAATTTGTGCCGGTTATGGTAATGGATGTTCCTGCTATTCCACTGGTTGGGTAAAAAGAAGCAATTTCCGGATTCCCGGATGGCGACTGGCTATAAACAGTCGGTTTGCTGTTGCTGCTACAACCGGACAAAGCCGTGGCAATCACCAGTGATACCAGGCAGATGGTGATACTACCGATATTCAACATTTTAATTAACAGCGATTTCATCGTTATAACCTTATATTCCCCATATTAATCAGTTAACAACCAGTTCAGACAGTTTTTTTATTTATGGTCATTGAGCTTGTCGAAGTGACCATTCCGAAAACTGAAAACCGCTATATTTATCCGCAATTATTTAATTTTTCAATACTATCTTTCAATTCCGGAATAGATATATTTCGGATGTCGGTTTTTAATGTCGATGTCATTGCTGCAGCAATACCCGCGCCTGCGCCTACGCTGGCCATTATTGGCTGCACCCGGTATGCGCTCATGGCCAGATGTGTACCACTTATTGCTTTGCCGGCAATTAATAAACCTTCGGTGCCGCGTGGTACTAACGCGCCATATGGTATTCCCGCCAGCACATCTGTCCTTGGCAGTTTATCATGTTCACCCCAGGCATCAAGGAAAAATCCGCAATGGGCAATGGTGTCATCCGGGAATCTACTGGCCAACAGGTCGGTGGCTGTTACCACTGCTTCGCCCATCACCCGTCGCGATTCGCGTATACCCAGTTTGGGGGCAAGGTGTACCATAAAACCATTTTTATTCATAAGGTTAATCATTGGGATTAATTTTGTCAGGGCTTCATCCTGTGCCTGCGCAACTAAAAACGCGTCCCGGGTGTCACTGCATTTTACAGTTGCACCCCAATGCAAATACGTCCCGGCTTTTCGTTCATTAACCATGGTTTCATCTTTCTGAATCCAACCATAATTTGATTCCACCAGACCTTTACCCAGCATTTCGTCGGGTAATTTTGCGTCGGGGCAAAGGCGTTGGCTGATGAACATCCATGTGCATGGTTGTACATGATTATCGGCCTGGTCAGGGCCATATGCTTCGTTAAAATCGCTGCGGGCATTGCGGCCGTATTGGATTTCACAACCTGCTAATGCCGCAATTAATCCGGTGCCGGTCGCGTCTATTGTAACCGGCGCGGTATATGTCCGTGATATTCCACCCGGGGTATCAACCGTTACGCCATTAACACGACGGCGGTTGCCATCATTGCTTACTAATACCCTTGATACCGGTGACCCGCATATCAGCGTCAGATTTTTTTCCGCGTTCATCATTCCGCGTAATACCTGCAGATATGCCCCGGGCATATACCAGTAATCACGCCCATCCGCGCCATCAACGAAATTTTCCACCGGAGAACCGGTGAGATTATGCGAATTATTTAACTGTTGTGCCATTTCACGAAAAATGCCAACCCGTGGACCACCGCATAACATGGCAACTGACATATCTACCGGGGCACCACCGGGAACCATATCTTCTTCCAACAATATTACCCGCGCGCCGTGCCGGGCAGCAGCAATCGCGGCAGGTATCCCCGATGCACCTGCGCCAACAACCAGCACATCGCAATTTATAGCGTCTGACGGAATAGCATCAATCTGCCAATCTCTCTGGTTAATAATTGAACTCATAATTGTTCCTTTTTTTATAATTTTCTACAGTTGTTTCGCTTTTTGGTGTAATTTCCCATTAAAATCCGACCGATCCGTCAAATCCGACCGATTAATAGAAAAAAATGTGTTATTACAACTTTTAAACTGCTTTACCTACTGCCTTTAATTGTTCAATAAAAGCATCAGGTATGGTTCCGGTGTCACTTACCGGTACATCCCATGTTATTACCCCACCATGCATTATGACATATTTTGAATATCCTACCACTAATTCGGTGGGGAAACGTGGTGGTGATGCTGACCACCAGGGGCCAAGGAAATTAAATACATGAAATAGTGCCTGATTAACCATGGGTTTAATGGGGCCATTATTGCACCAATCCGGGTTATCACCAAAACCAAAACCGCCAACGGGTAAATCGCCGGTTAATTCTCCGGCAGTGTAGTCATCATATTTTGATGAAGTTACCACCGGGACATTAACACCGGTATTAAAAGCCACAATAGCATCCGGGTTGCCGGCTTTTAAAGATTTGGCAAAACTACAATAGTTAGGTTCTTCGTTGTCCGGGTAACGTTCTTCCGGCGCGTATGCGCCATCTACCCACCAACCACGCACTTTGTCACCGAATCTTACCGACCAGTCACGGCATATTTCTTCCCAAATTTGTTGGAACTCCGGTAGTCGGAATTGTTCCCAGGTGGGACCGCACGCGCCGTTCCAGTCGATAACTCTATCAGTATCACTCCAGTGTGCGGTCATCTTCATCCCTTGCCTGGCTACCGGGTCTGCATTGGAACCGTCTGCCGGCACATATGCCATTAATTGTATTCCATACGGGTGTAATGCGTCATATAAATCAGACACTAAATCGCGTTGAGAACATTTGCTGGGGTATTGGCCAACATAATTATCGTAAGTCGCATTCGGACAACAATAATGACCTGACCCCTGCCCAAGTGTGATAAAGTAGTAACCTGCGCCGGTGGATGCAACCTGTGCCGCTAACGCGTTAACGTCAAAACTATCAACGCGTCTGTTCCAATCATCCGCGGTTGTGGATGCCGAGGTGAGATAATGGTTAAATACACCCCATTTTGCGTCACGAAACCATTTAATTGAATTATCAATTGCCATTATAACTTTACCTTTTTTATATCGAATCTTCGATATTTTAATATAAATTTGCTTGAAAATGCTTTTCTAAAATAGGAAATATCTATTTCCTGTAGGGAATGCCGTCCCCCGCATTCCTCTTTGACAGATAAACTCTCTATTTACGGAATGCCGGGGACGGCATTCCCTACTATTTATATAGGTTTTAAAATTGCCTCTAAAAACAATGGTCACTTCGACAGGCTAAGCGACCATATGCGAATGTCCTGTTATATTTTACCTGATAACATGAATAAGTGTATGTATCTTTACGATATTGTAATAAATAAATCCTGCTAAATTAAAAAATCACAAATAAAATGCTGATACTAATTGACAACTGAAGTGTCAAATAGTAAGATAATTTAACCGGTTTAATCTGTTTTAGTGCCGGTTAGATAAGACATGATTTTTGCTGTGTAAGATAAATGGTCGCTTCGACAAGCTCAGCGACCGGTCACTGAGCTTGTCGAAGTGACCTTAAACGAAAGTCTTGTCATATCATCATATTACAAAGTGGAGAAAAAACTTATGAAACTGTCCTGGCAAAGGGGCGTTATATTCGTCCTGGTGATGTTGTCGATTGGTGTTTGGGCTACTGAAACTGAAAATCTCGGATTTTCTATTATGCCTACTCCTGGTCCGGTGGTCATTGACGGTAAAGTTAATGATTGGGATTTATCCGGTGGCCAGTTTAACTGCAGTGATGCTGAAAATCAGCGTGATAAAATGGCAGTATGGATGCATGGCATGTATGACGCAGATAATTTATACTTGCTGGCGCGTTGGAAAGATGACGCACCAATGAATAACCCGGGCAGCACCAAGGGTGATTATGGTTTTGCCGGTGATTGTCTGCAATTTCGTATAGTAACTTCCCCCAAAACAAAGGACGAACGCGCGTCACATTGGACCTGTTGGATAGACCGTGACAATATTGATGTGCTGGACGTTGCGTATGGTTTTAGATTTGATGGTGGCAGTCTGCGTGACGCAAAAACCAAAGGTGCAAAACAGGCTTTTTTGAAAGATGCTGATGGAAAGGGATACGCACAGGAGATATCTATTCCATGGAGTTTGTTAGCAAAAGAAGGTGCTACATTCGAAGACCGGGATGACATTATAATAACATTTGAACCCAATGTTACTATTGGATTACATGGTCGTTGGTCAATGAAAG
>CAZNLA010000173.1:0-10451 GCA_964573385.1 uncultured bacterium | reverse complement strand
TTCGACAGGCTCAGTGACTGGTCGCTGAGCCTGTCGAAGCGACCATTTTTAAGCAGATTTCTCTTACAAAGCGAAAATCCTGTTAAAATTAAATTTTTAAAATCATTTTTTTTAATATTTTTTAGTCATAAACAGAATATTTGGCAGGAATTAGCTTCAATATTGGCGAAAATATTATGACATATAAAAATGTGTCTGATTTACCCCTCTTTTCAAAATCAGTAAAAATCGGTAATATACGTTCGCTAACGTTAAACAGCACATTCGAGGAGAAAAACATGTCCGAACAGATCATTGAGAAAGTTCGCAAAATCGTTGCCGAAGAATTAAACGTCGCAATGGAAGAAGTAACCATTGACTCATCATTCCAGGATGACCTGGGCGCCGATTCATTGGCACAAGTTGAGTTAATTATGCGTCTTGAAGAAGAATTCGAGGACTTAGGCAATATTCCTGATGAAGATGCCGAAAAAATTAAGACTGTCAAAGACGCTGTTGCTTATATCAGCGGCAAACTTGGCTAATTAATCTATAGGTAATCAACCCATTATCGGCCCGTCCGTCGCATTTTAAGTAACAGCATATTATTATGTAATATGGTATATTTTTTCATGCGCCGGGCGGGTCTGTGGTGTATAACATTAAGATTTTCGCTTTTATAAAAAAAGAGATGCGCGCTTTGCATCAATAAAAACATCATTAAATTTAACATGTTTAAAGCGAAACTACTGATTATATCACTACATTTTATAAAGAATATAGAGGATTGATATATTATGTCAGTAAAACGCGTAGTTGTTACCGGTATGGGTGCTGTAACTCCGTTGGGTATCGGCATGGAAAGCTTTTGGCAATCAATTGTCGACTGCAAATCGGGTGCTTCACCTGTTACAGGTTATGATACAACAGACCATGTAACCACCATTGCCTGTGAAATTAAAGAGTTTGATGCCAGCAATTGGATAGATAAACGTACCGTTAAACATATGGATAAGTTTGTTCAATTTGCTGCCGTGGCGGCAAAGTTTGCTGTCGAAGATTCCGGTTTGGAAATTACTGATAAAATTTCAGATGAAGTTGGTGTAATTATCGGTTCCGGCATTGGCGGCATGTCCACATTAGAAAAACAGCATACCGCATTGGTAGAACGTGGACCAAACCGTGTAAGCCCATATATGATTCCCATGCTCATCAGCGATATGGCTTCCGGCATGGTATCTATTGAGCATAACGCCAAGGGTCCGAATATGTCTATCGTTACCGCCTGCGCATCTGCTTCGCATTCAATTGGCGAGGCCGCGGAGATGATTCGCCGTGGTGCGATGAAGGCATGTATAACCGGTGGCGCGGAGGCAACAATTACCCCGTTTGCAATGTCTGGTTTTGGCGCCATGAAAGCGATGTCAACCCGCAACGATGACCCGGCAACCGCAAGCCGACCATTTGATAAAAGCCTAGATGGTTTTGTAATGGGTGAAGGCGCAGGTATTATTATTCTGGAAGAATATGAATTTGCAAAAGCACGCGGCGCAAAGATATACGGTGAATTAATAGGTTACGGCGCAACCGGCGACGCTTTCCATATCACATCACCGGATTCAGAAGGAAGAGGCGCGGCAAAAGCAATGGTTATGGCATTGCGCCAGGCCGGCATATCACCGGAAGAAATTTCATACATTAACGCACACGGCACATCCACACCAACCAATGACCGCGTAGAAACAATTGCTATTAAGTCAGTATTCGGTGATGCCGCGTATAAAGTGCCGATGTCATCAACAAAATCAATGACCGGTCACCTGTTAGGCGCATCCGGCGCAATTGAATTGATTATCTGCCTTAAAGCGATGAACACAGATTTTCTGCCGGCGACCATCAACTATTCTGAACCAGATCCGGAATGCGACCTTGACTGCATACCAAATACCCCACGTCAGGGGAAAATTAAATATGCCATGTCCAACTCATTCGGTTTCGGCGGCCACAATGGTTGTCTGATAGTTGGAAAAGTATAAACAATAAAAAATATCGGTTAACAAAGAGCAGGATTTTCTTCCTGCTCTTTTTTCGTTATTTATGCTCAATAAAGGTTTAAATTTTAAAAGTTTGGACAGCTTCACCACCATAAAGTAAAATATTCATAAACCGTTACAGGCATTTACAAAACCTAATTATTTCTACTTTTTCTGTACGGAATGCCGTCCCCGGCATTCCTCTTTGAGATAAAAACTCTCTATTTTCGAAATCCCGGGGACGGTATACCCTACAATTCAGACAGGTTTTGCAATTGCCTTAGTTATTAAATCTATTTATCAGTGACTTTATTGGAACATTTATGCTGTTATACCAGTCTAACAAGTATCAATATCGGAATAAGGGGAATACATGCGATACTTTTTGTGCATTATTTTTATACTTTTCAACTTATTAATCCTTTGCGCGGCAGATGATAATATTATGCCATTGCAACTTACCGCAAAGGCAGACACTAATATTTTGTTGGTTACACCTATTGAATATGCCAAAGGTTCTGCAGACTCGACACGGTATAAAATAACACCTGCGCAAGTAACACTGACATTAACCAATACCGGCAACAAAGTTGTTTCTATTAACACTTATAGTCCAAATGCCTATCTGTTGACGATTGATATTGTCGGTCCTGATAATAACAGTATTAAAATTATCCGGTATTTAATGGAGATGGCGTTTTTTGACCCCAAGCCTGCTGATTTTAAAAAGTTACTCCCGGGCGAGAGTGGTAACATGCAGGTTACGTTTCCCGCGATGCTGGATTATATGCTGCAGCAACCACAAAAAACGGGATTATACAAGGTAAAATATACTTATACCGCGCTTCCCATTGATTCCGCGTTGGACAAAGAAACTATACATGGTTCTGTGGTAAGTAATGAATTAACTTTCCATGTGGTAGAAGCAAGCAATACAGACGGTTTGTTATTTGGCATTGAAACGCAAACAACAGGAATCCCTACAGATGAAGTGCTGAATGTAGTTGGTTATGTGAAAAATAACACTGACAAATCAATAATTTTTCCGGCATGGAATTATCTGACAAATAATGTGGCGATTACAGATGATACCGGTAAGGAAATAATACCTTTCTTTGCTGGTTCGGACGCTACCCGAAAGATTAGTCGTGATGAAAAGTTCGTCAATTTAACCCCGGGTAAAACATTTGCTTTCCCGATGTATGGCATTTATAACTGCATAGCAACAGATACCGATACACCATCAGGGTTCTATAATCTATGTCAACCAGACGGCATGACATATTCCCGGAAAATAACGGGAGAAAAATTATGGATATCAGCATGTATAAATTCAACTAAAGAGTTACGTGACGCGCCGGAAGGGGTATGGACAGGTAAATTAACAGCACCGGGTATAACAACATCAATTAATTTAACCGCGCATCGCCGGGCATTACTGGAAAGAAATATAGATAACTTTTCGCTGTATTTTTACAGTAATGGTAATTCTGACAAACCATTTTATTCTTTACGTTTGCAAACCGCACCGGTATCAGAAAATAAATTGCAAAATGATATATTTGCCCGGGAAGTACAAGTAAGCAATGATGAAGCCAAATTGGTTATTGCGCAATTGGCCAAAACCGGAATGCTTCGCGATGCTGTCTCTGTTGAAAATGCAGGTACTGCATATACCGGCAACGGGTATAGCGCAAAAATTACCGCCAATACAACTGGAAAAATAGCATGGAAAACTGACCTTGGCTGGAATCTGGCGATGATGAAAACAATCACCAGCATACGAACTTTTGTTAACACCAAAGCGCAGAACGATTTTGATTTATTATTGGGACGATTATCCGGTTATGGCAACATATGGATTTATGAAACTGAGTTAAACAAACCTGTTTCAATAGTAACACCCGCAGGATCATTAAGTGACGCATATAAATATATTAACGTCACTTTCAAATTAACTAAACCGATATTGCCAAAGGAAGCAGATGGTAATAAGTCATTGCCAGAAATGAACTTTGGAAATATATCAATTATAGAAATACAAAAGTTATTACTAAAAGTCGCGAAATAATGCTAATTCCATTGCCAACGGCGATGTGATTAGCATTATATAGATTTGAATATTAAAGATCAGAAAAAGATATGGTGAATATTAGCGCAATTTAGCTATAAGACGTCTGGTAGGGGAACTGTCCTCAGTTCCCGCGACGGTATATGTTGCATAGAAATAAGATGGTATTAACGACAAGATAACTATTCAAATATCGTATCACACAAGAAAAGGTCGTCTTTACGCTTTTTTATATTCTTTGACTGGTTCTGTCGCGTGAGATGAGGACATCTCCGCTATCCATACCAATCCACATTTGTGAATATATAATAACATCGAAAAATTGTATATTTATATACAAAATAACCCCAACTTTGGACACATATAATAACTACAAATCTGCGGTTTTATATGCGACCAATGCTGGGGTCATCAATTATTTTATAGATTTATTTATTCGCTCTTTTTAGCTTTAACAGCTTTCTTCGGTTTCGCCTTCGCTGGTTTTTCCACAACTTCAGGGGTAACAACCGGCGTTTCCGGTGTTTCTTCCACGGCTATTATTTCCACTGTTGCCGGTTTTGGTTTAGCACGGCTTGGACGTGGTTTGGCAGGTGCTTTTGGTTTCACCTCTGCAACAGGTGCCGTTTCAATCGTCTCCGCTATTTCCGTAATTTCCAAACCGGATAACTGTTCCGTCTGTTGCATTTCTTCTATGACAGGTGCTTCTGTTACCGGTGTTGGTTTATTCGCGGTTTTCTTTTTCACAGTTGCTTTTTTCTTCGGTTTTTCTGCTGTTAATGTCAGTTGTTCTATCTCAGGCACCGGTACAGATTCCGGTACAACAATTTCAATTTCCGGTGTTATAACTTCCGGTTCCGGTGTAACAACTGGCATTTCCACAGGATTGTCATTCAAATGATCTGCGGTGTCTGCCGCGCGGAATATATCCATCGCCTGGTCCACGGTAAGTTCCGGCATGCTTATTTCCTGCATAATTTCCGCGGTTTCTGTTTTTTCCGGTACTACATTATTGCCACCGACATTTGGATTACGCTTCCGGTTGCGAGGACGTTTGCGGTCAACGGGTTCTGTGCGGGGCATACTAAACGGATCAGTCAAAGTAAATTGATCTATAACAGCATCCGGTTCAGTAACGGTTTTATCAATATTATCTGCAAGTGTTGATATTGTCGCAGTCGGTTCCGGTAATTTCTCACCAATCACATCTAATTCAGAATGAATTAACAGATTAATAACATCATCCTCAGAATCATATTCAATAAACTCTGTATTTTCCGGCAGAATATCATCTGTATGCGAATATGCAGTCGGTAATGTTTCTGTTGTCAACGCGCTTGCTTTGCGTTTTTTGCGCCGACGTTTATTACGTGATTTGCTAATCGGTTCTTCCGGAGTCGGTATATCATCATCACCCATTTCCATAGGTACATCATCATCAACATCAATAATAGTGAGTGATGGGTCATCCGGAGAAATTGTGTCATCAATCATTTCTGTGATATCAACAATAACTGCTTCTTCCGGTGTTGCTTTGCGTTTACGTTTACGTTTGCGTTTCTTTTTCGCTTCATTATCTTTTTCAACAACAGGTTCAACAACCTTAACTTCCACCGGTACAAATGGTTTTGATGCTGCCTGTGGTTCGGTGTTTCTTGATGTTCTGTATGTTGCCTTTGCTGGTGCAGGCATGGCTTCCGCGGTTATATCTTCCGATGATTCTACTGCGCTTGGTGCTAATACCGGCCATTCACGCGGGGGTATTGATGCCAGTTCCTCGCGCAGGTATGGCGGTAATTTTGATAACGAATAAAATGTCGCCTGGTCAGTATTTAATACCGGTGTTTTGCCAAATACTTTCTGTTCTGCTGCCAACGGTTCTGCCAGTGCTATTGATGTGCCGGTATCTGTAACTTTTACTTTCACCCGTGACCCAACCGGTGCATCTAAGTCCGGTACTACAATAAATATTCCTTTTGCGACAGTTAACTGATCTATAGAAATATCCGCGCTTGCATTTATTACCTGTACCTCTACAATATCACCGACTTCAATTGCCGGTACTGCCTGTAACGCCTGTTCAAGGGTAACGCGATTAATTTCATAAGCATTGGGGTGAAAATCATCATCCAGACGCAGATATATGGGTTTTCCTATATATGCTTCCAGATCGCGGTGTGCCTCACCTTCATAACCCAGCATATCCGCAATCACCCGTGAATGCGCGCGCACAAGGTATGCCTCGGTTTCCGGATGAGTAGCATTGAGTGCGGCAATATCGCGGTCTACCCGCAATGCCATGGTAAGGGCATTTTGTACGCGACCAATGCCACTGCAACAAGGACACGGTTCTGTTAGCAGACTGTGCATTGATTCGCCGGTGCGTTTGCGGGTCATTTCTACCAGACCCAGCGAAGATATATTATGGAACTTTATCTTAGCGCGGTCTTTCTTTAACGCGTCACTGAACGCGGTAATTACTTGCTGGCGATGACGGGGGTTATCCATGTCAATAAAGTCAACAACAATAATACCACCCAAATCGCGCAGACGTAATTGTCTGGCAACTTCCTGTGCTGCCTGCAGATTGGTGGTTAATACTGTTTCCGCTAATTCAACTGACCCGATAAATTTGCCGGTGTTAACGTCAATTGCCGTTAATGCTTCTGCCTGGTCAATAACCAGGTGACCGCCGGAAGACAACCAAACCTTGCGACGCAGCATCTTTTCTACTTCCGGTTCAATATTATATGCGTGGAAAATCGGCATTTTCTCATCATATAAAAATATTTTTTCTTTCATCCCCGGTGCAATCATGCTAACTAATTCCAGGGTGTTTTCATAGGCAGAATCCGAATCTATAACCAGTCTATTAATATCGCGGGTAAATGAATCGCGGATTAAGCGAGAAATAAGGGTAAGGTCGCCATGAATAAGGCTGGGATTTTTTGTAACAGCGGCTTTTGCAGTTATCCGATCCGCCATCTCAACCAAAAATTCCATATCAGCTTTCAGTTCTTCTTCTGTTCTGCCTTCTGCTTCTGTGCGCACTATCAGGCTGTATTTGCCGGATTTCAAATTAGCGGCAATGGCGCGCAAACGTTGACGTTCGTGTGGGTCTTCAATCTTTCGGGATACCCCGTTGTGACCACCGCCGTTAAGCATTAATACCATGTAGCGTCCCGGCAATGACAATCTGGTGGTGACACGCGCACCTTTTGTACCCATGGGGGCGCGCATAACCTGTACCAAAATTTCCTGGTTCGCTTTTAACAGGGTAGTAATGGAGGGCATACCGAAGCGTTTAAATCGTCCGCCACTGTCATCATCATCTTCAGACACAATGTCAGACACCGCGAGAAAAGCATTTTTTTCAATGCCAATATCAACGAAGGCGGCATCCATACCTTTCAGCACTTTGGTAACGCGTCCTTTGTAGATATTTCCTACAATTTTCTGGTCACGTTCTATGTGCAGTTCCATCAACCGGCCATCTTCAAGAATCGCCACTCGCGATTCCATCTCGCCGGCATTTACAATAATCTCTTTTAACATTAATCAGCCTGCTTTTCCGACTGCCCGCACCACATCGATTGTGGGGACTTTCGGATTTAATTTAACCACGCGTCAATCTGCGTCGCCACCACCCTAACGATGAAGCTGGGGTAGGTTTACGCCACTGTGACGCCCGCATCGCTATGCGGTGAACTTTTATATTATCAGCAGGTAAATGCATTGCGGTTAAAGCTTCGTCCGGTCTTATTGCGCCATCATTGCTAATGCGAAAAACCATCTCTATCTCGGCACGCTGCCTGTCTGCTGATATTAACCTTACATACTTCACCAATCGTCGCGCGTCTAATTGTTGCGTCTTATTTTCGCGCTGACGGGTGAAGATTATATTCTTCTGTGCTATAAAATTGCGAATCGAGTTTATTATCTCACCACCAGTAGGTGGGTTTTGCAACATAATAATATAAACAGATTCATCAAATACAGCCAAATCCGCGTCTGCCATACCATGGTTTACCTGCCAGCAATTAATGATCTGTAAACCTTGCGGTAATTCCATGTTTAGCTTTCGACGGACTTCGCCCGGGTCATCCGGTGTGGAAAGTGAGAATATACATCTTTCATCATTGCTGGAGGCACCAATAGCCAGTGGTGAACCTAACTGCAAACCGCGCCTGCTGCTGTCAATCATTATCCCGGCTTTGCCTGCTGTGTCTAATAAAATCTGCTTTATTTCTGACAGCGTCATCTGCGCTGCACTGATGTCTCGCCTGTAACGGCAATGAATTTGCTGCATCCAGTCTCTTTCCTTTTTTATTATATCAAATACATCACGTATTTTCAAATAGTGAAATTATCACACGACGCAAACACTATTCTATCTTCTTCTATAATATCATTTCAGCAATATATTCTCAGCAAATTGTATCTGTTAAAATGATAATAATATTAAGTTACCAGCTTAATCTGAAATAAATATGCCCACGGGACAAATAATAATTGTTGTCATCGCGGGCATAAATCTTTTATTTTCAGGACT
The DNA here is from genome assembly GCA_964573385.1 of uncultured bacterium. Classification (GTDB taxonomy): domain Bacteria; phylum Armatimonadota; class Hebobacteria; order CAIYQO01; family CAIYQO01; genus JBAXQQ01. The sequence goes on along the minus strand of CAZNLA010000173.1, from coordinate 1,816 downwards.
TTCGCTTTTAATAGAAATCTGCTTAAAATTGGTCACTTCGAAAGGTTCAGCAACCGGTTACTGAGCATGTCGAAGTGACCATATGCGAAAGCCTTTTATTTATTTAAATTTGGGTTAATTGATGACATTACACTTTTTGTTAATTCATCTATCTGTTGCTGCATTTCCGGAGTTACATTTTTATCCGCACCTTCCGGGGTTAATTCTCTTAGCTGTTTCATGGACAATAAATTCAACAACAAACTTAACGCGTTTCCACCGGTGTTTCCTTCACCACCCATTGTTATCTGGGTGGATGGCACCAATGGCTGTTTCCCAACCTTCAATGCTTCTGCAAAAGCGGTCAAGACGGTTGTATAAACCTGATACTCCGCCCCACCGAACGCGTTGACTTTCTGTTGGGTTGCAATACCTTCCGCGACACCCATTTTAGCTACACGGGTCGAATCGGCATTGGCTAATAACAGCGTTGAATTGGCTTCGGCCTCGGTCATAATTACCTTGCTTTGCGCGTCCTGTACTGTTTTGGCGCGTTGCGCCTGACCGATATTTCCCTGAACTGTAATGTTGATTTCAGATTCAGTCAATTGTGTCTGTTGTTTCGCAGCGGCCTGGGCTAACCTTAACTGTTTTTCCTGGTCTGCTGCTTCACCCTGGCGCTTGTATGTCTCTACCTGTTCTGTGGCTATCTGGCGGTCGCGCAACTGTGTATACATGGTTTCTATACGGTCATCACCGGATACTGAACGTGGTGTACCTATTAAAACATCATGCAATTTAAGGTTATATTCACTGAACCTTGTGCTCATTTTATCCAGTGCTTCAATCCCTAATTCTGACCTTTCCTGAATTAATAACAACAGTGTTCGCGTTTGTCCGGCATTTTTAAAGAAAGCGCTTACCATCGGGTCAAGACTCTGTTCAACCAATAATTTTACATCACCGAAACGTTGTATCAACTGTGGAGCTTCTTTGTAATCTATGCTTAAAACTACCGATAATGGTAATTCCGGTTCAAAAGCGTCCTTGGTAATCAGTTTAACTGCTGCAAGTCCCTGATCAAAACCATGTTCACCGGATGATGAGGCATCCCATTTCAATACAAAGTTAGTGGTTGGTATGGGGATAACCTTTGCGGCATCAGTGTTGATGGCGTATTTACCCGGCATCAGCGGGGTATTCCATATACCACGTTTTCCTTCTTCAACCAATTCACCATGGGTATAACTATCTCCGGATGTGTCATCTCCCTTTTCACCGAAATAACTGATAACAACACCCACAAAACCGACATTAATTACTGTTTTCGGCACATATTTAACGGTGGCGAAGAGACGGTTAATGTAATATTTACCATCAAGCAGTACCTGGTTTTGCTTACCACGCTGTCCGCCCGCAATTAAAAACTTTTCAGGGTCCTGAAAACTGTGGTGGTATGTCTTTGGGTCATGCGAATTGTTGCCGACAGTCGGACAAATAATATGACCTTCCCCCGGATTAGAACCGTCGTTAACTGTTACAATCCCTATCCGGTCATCTCGACCATCGATAATAATCGGGGTAAAACCATCAACTTCATCAATCTGGTCGCGCATCGCTTCCATCTCTTTTGAGTCGTCACGGCCACCCATGGGCAGATAATGGACGCGTTCATCTGTGATAACCGCAAACAAAGCAGTGTTAATCGCGTAGGTTCCTTCACGCAATATGCCACGTTGTGGTCCGCGTTGTCCGCCATTTTGAAGAAATTCCCTGGCATCCAGAAAGTCGCTGACGACCTTGCCAAGTAGTTGGGTTGGGGATAATTGTTCACCAT
>CAZNLA010000172.1:0-10465 GCA_964573385.1 uncultured bacterium | reverse complement strand
AGCCTGTCGAAGCGACCATTTTTAAGCAGATTTCTCTTACAAAGCGAAAGTCCTGATTTATTCTGTACAGAATGCCGTCCCCGGCATTCCGAAAATTCAGACGGGTTTTGCAATTGCCTCCATAAATAATACCGTTTAATTCACGCCTGAAATTTCGCTTTCAAAGATAAATTTGCTAAAAAATGGTCACTAAGTGACCTTAAGCGAAAGTCATGTCACATAATTATTTTACAATTTCGCCTTTCAGACAATCATTATATTCCTTTTTTTCAATGTCATTTAACTTATAACCCAGTTTAATGCCTTTGTCGAAATATTTTAAAGCGGTCTGCAAATCCGCGCCGGGCAGTTTATTATCTGCCATTGCATGCAGATAGCGTGCCATGCGGATATTTGCCACATCATAATCAGGGTCTAACTGCAGGGCCACTTCTACCTGTTCTTTTGCTTTTTGCAATTCACCATTAGTGGTGAGGGTTGCAGCATAAGATATGCGTACCTGTGATGAATTCGGTTCAAATCTGATGAGATTTTCATAAATATCCAAAGAGCGTTTAATATTCATACTCGCTGCATTACCGTCATTGTTTTGCATTTCCCCTACTGCCGCCTGACGATAATAATCTGCCAATTTCCGTAATACTAAAGGTTCGCGGGCATTTATTTTTAATGCTTCTTCACCATAATAAAAGATATCTTCAGTATATTTAACAAATTTATCCGATTTAGAGATACTGCGTAACGATTCTGATAATTCCATTAAATCTTTATCACATGTCGCGTCGCCCAACGGTGTTACACCTTTGGCTATTTCAAATGCTTCACGGGCATCATGCAAGTCACCTGACTTACCATATATAAATCCCTGCTGGCTGTAATACGAACCGGCAAATTGCATCATAACAACGGTAATAGTTATTGAAACGATAAATATTAATGCCATCCGCAACAATTGAATATTGCCAATGCTAAGGGGAGTTACTTTTACTTTTTTTGCATCTGCTGATGCCGCGATTCCGCAAATCAGCCAGAATACCGCCGCCGTCGCGCCATCATCAAACGCACCCATATTTGTAATAAAATATGCCGTTAACGCGCCGGCTAAACCTATTTTCAACAGCATTGATTGCTGACGTAAGCCCGATGATAATATCATAAAAATAAAATACAGCAACGCGCAGGTTCCTATAATTCCCGTCTCTGCCAATGACTGAATTATAAAGTTATGCGGTAATGCTGACGCGTAACCACGATTTACCGGAATACCCATTTCCACAATATTGCTTGATGGCCGGTATTGCGGGAAAACAACCTTTAAATTACCCGGCCCACAGCCAAAAACAGGATATGCCTGGAAGATATTTAAAGCTGTTTTCATATATAATTCACGTTTATGGAAAGTATCAACTTTATTATCCAAAACGGTAAAAATAGATATCACCCGTTTGCGAACCGGGGCATTTACCGCCATGATAACAGTTATACTGACCACCAATAATAATAATGCCGGCACAATTAACTGCAGGTACTTCTTATCATTTTTTACTACATTTACAACAACTACTAACATCGCGCAGACAAAACCAATCCATCCTGCACGCGCCTGGGTAAATATTAAAGCCGCAAATGATAACAAGAAGAATGATAAAGAAATTATCTGCAAACGTCGGTTAACTGTTGTAAAAAAAAGTCCTAACTGAAGTGGAATTACCATCGCCAACAATGTGCCGGTAAACATGGGGTTACCCATGGTGGCCGATAATCTTTTACCACTGAAGACAGAATTTAACGGGAAAAAGCGATATGTAAAAAAGTGGTCAACTAAACCTATTAACGCGCATAACGCACCTGCGGCAGCAATGGCAAATATTAATTTTTGTCTCGAATCATTATCACGCAAAATACCACGACAACTGAGAAATATTAATATACCAGATACGAAAGATGGTATTGCCAATTCACCCGACCATAATTGCGAAAAAAATGACAAATATGGGTTACTTCCAAAAATAGCAGCCAACACAATTGATGATGCCAGTATAATTAATGGCTTATCCAGAGAGGATTGCAACCTACCCGCCATACCACGTGTAAGTGACATGACCAGTAACACCGCAATACCAATACCACCTGATAACAACAGCAATAATCGGCGCGGTGTTTCTATGCTGTTATATAAAAACGGCACATCCGGACGAATATATGCCAGAATGACTGCAAAAGCAGCAAATATCAACAGATATAAGCCGACAACATTCCACTTGTCAACAACAAGTGGTAATTCAACAGCAATTTTTGGTTCAAAACGTTTTTTCATTAAATCTTAGTGTCACTTTTGCGGTTATTTGTATTGTATTACCGGTATAAATTAACATATTTTATCCTGTATTGGGAAATTATACCATATTCTTAATCTTTTGCTTACCCGTGATTTATACCCATTTTTATGAAGTTATAAAAAATTAAACAATTCAATTTTGCAGGAGATGACAGAGTATCCTTGAATATATTAAATACATTATGAGAAAAAATAGTAATTTAAATAAAAATCGCTTAAAATTAAGCGAAATTGAACCGGGAATTTTACCGGTACTTCCTTTACGCGACCTTGTCGTTTTCCCCCATACTTCCCATTCTTTTTTAGTGGGCAGGCGGAAAAGTTTAAGCGCGATATCTGCCGCATCTGACAGAAGATTGGTTATTTTATCAACCCAAAGCTCTGGTGATATCGAGGACCCAAATGCAGAAGATTTAAATAAAATCGCTGTTTTGGCAGAAATAACATCCATGACCCCAATGGCAGAAGACAGTGTAAGGGTTAGCGTAACGGCAATTAGCAGAATATTAATTGACGAATATATACAGGGGTCAAATTACTTTTCTGCCGATTGGACATTACTGCCATTTGATAATGAAAATATATCAAAGATTGAATTGTTAATGATGATGGCGAAAGAGACATTCACCCGAATGGTTGAAAGTACAAATGAAGTCTTAGCTGAATTTTTAACAGATATTAACGAAATTAATGATGTGGAAAGATTAATTGGCACCATTGCACATCATCTGCATATGAATACCACACAATACCAGACGTTGTTGGAAATAAATAAAAATATTGACCGTCTGGAAATGTTAATTGCCCGCATGGTAACCGAACAGGAAATGTTGAACATTGAAAAGCGAATCCACGAAAAAGTTCGCCAGGAGATGGAAGAATCACAAAAGCAGTATTACCTGCGCGAAAAATTACGGGCAATAAGATCAGAATTAGGTGACGGCGAAGACCATGTCTCTGAAATTGATGAGTTGAAGATTAAAATTGAAGAAGCCGAAATGCCTGCAGAAGCCAAGGAAAAAGCTCTTAAGGAACTTTGGCGGCTTGAACGTATGCCCAGTGCGTCACCGGAAGTAACAGTTACCAGAAACTATATCGATTGGTTGCTGAGTATGCCATGGAATAAACGCTGTGAGGAAAAGTTAGACCTGCAAGTTGCGGAAGATATATTGAATGCCGACCATTGGGGATTACAAAAAGTAAAAGAACGTATTTTGGAATATCTTGCAGTTCGCAAATTAAACCCGAAAATGAAGGGACCTATTCTCTGCTTTGTAGGTCCTCCAGGTGTCGGTAAAACAAGTATCGGTAAATCAATCGCCCGGGCATTGGGTCGTTCATTTGTGCGTATATCACTGGGTGGTGTACGTGATGAAAGCGAGATTCGTGGACATCGCCGTACTTATGTTGGTGCATTACCAGGTCGTATTGTTCAGGGAATGAAAACTGCCGGACAGAAAAACCCGGTATTTATGATGGATGAAGTTGATAAAATAGGTCAGGATTTCCGTGGCGACCCGTCATCCGCGTTGCTGGAAGTGTTGGACCCGGAACAAAATTATTCCTTTAGTGATCATTATCTGGAAGTACCACTGGATTTGTCAGAAGTGATTTTCATTACCACAGCAAACCAACTAGACCCTATACCTGACCCATTGCTGGACAGGACTGAAGTTATTGAGTTCCCCGGTTATACCGAGGATGATAAGTTAAATATCGCGATTAAGTTCCTTGTGCCGAAACAGTTAAAAGAACATGGATTAACCGAGAAAAACTGTAAAATCGGTGAAGATACCCTGAAAGAAATTATTCGCCGATATACCCGCGAGGCGGGGGTGCGTAATTTAGAACGTGAAATCGCGGGTGTATTCAGAAAAGTGGCAAAACATATTGCCAGCGGTACCCGACGGTCTATGACTGTTAAAACAAAGGATTTACACGCTTTAATAGGCGCAGCGAAATTCCGGTATGGCATGGCTGGCGAGAAAGACGAAATAGGGATGGCAACTGGCCTGGGTTGGACCCCGGCAGGTGGTGATATACTTAATATTGAAGTAAGCCTGATGCATGGCAAAGGTAATCTGCAATTAACCGGACAGTTGGGCGAGGTGATGCAGGAATCAGCCAAAGCTGCGTTAAGTTACGCGCGGACAAATGCTGACACCCTGGGTATACCAAGAGAAAAATTCACCGAATTGGATATTCATATTCATGTACCGGCAGGTGGAATTCCAAAAGATGGACCTTCTGCAGGAATAACCCTTGCCACCGCATTAATTAGCGCGTTAACCGGACGAGTGGTGAAACGTACAGTGGCAATGACCGGCGAGGTTACTCTGCGGGGGTTAGTGTTGCCGGTAGGTGGAATAAAAAATAAAATGCTGGCAGCACATCGCGCTGGTATTACTGATATTATCCTGCCGGAAGATAACCGGAAAGACCTGGAAGAGTTGCCTGACTACGTATTAAAAGATTTGCATTTTCATTTTGTCGACAGAATGCCTTCAGTATTAGAAATAGCATTAAGAAAGGCTACGGATTAAATGCAGAATCGATTCGAAGAAGAATTAAAACGAATAGCTATAGCAGTGCATGGAATAACTTTTAACCGCAAAATGCAACCACAATTTTTGCCGGCAGAATTACACCAGGCGGTAATGGCATACCCGACGGCAGGTGGCAAAGCATTACGTCCGGCGTTGCTGACGTGGGCATATAACGCATTAGGCGGAGATGATGAAAATATCGCACTGCATGCCGGAACTGCAGTAGAGTTATACCATACCTATACGTTAATCCATGATGACGTTATCGACCGTGACCCATTGCGCCGTGGTCGTCCTAGCGTGCATACAATGATGAGCGGAGAAGGATGGAGTAAATTTGGACTTACCAGTGAGGCAGCACATTACGGCCTTAGTATGGCTATCCTTGCCGGTGATGCCATGCATAGTTGGTCAGTTTCGTTATTATCTACTCTCGGAAAATCAGGTACTGACGCAAAGACAGTTAACGCACTTATCAGTAAACTAGAAGGTGACACCGGACCTGCAATAGTTGAAGGCGAAGTGCGCGATATCCAATTGCCATATACCCGGGAAGCATATGTAACAGATGAAGAAGTTTTAACTGTAATGCGTACAAAAACAGCAGCATTATTTGCATATTGCGCATGGGCAGGTGGTATGCTGGCGCGTAATACATGTGATATTGATGTACAAAATCTGACTAATTTTGCTTCCGAAGCTGGAATAGCATTTCAACTGCAGGATGACGTTTTAGGCATTACTGGTAACGAAGAGTTATTGGGGAAACCTATTGGCAGCGACCTGCGCGAGGGTAAACGCACCCTGATTATTGTACGTGCGTGGGCAAATGCTGATGACGAAGGAAAATATAAAATTTCTGCGGCACTGGGGAATCCACGCGCAACTTCTGAACAAATATCAACAGCTACAGAAATATTAATAAATACCGGTGCAGTGGATGAAGTCCGGAATATGGCACAAAGTTATCTGCAAAACGCGTTAATTCATTTAAATAATATTCCTGCTTCACCTTGGCGAGATTTGATAAATGAATTAGCAGAACGAATGATATCGCGCAAAAAGTAATAAAAAGAGTTGTCCGGAAATAGATAATTGACAGCAGTTTTACATAAAAAAATGCCGGTTTTCAAATGATGAAGACCGGCATATTTTTTATTATCCTATATTCTTTCAAAACCTATTTCATGTTGTAAATGCCCCACACCTGATTTTTATTGTACGGAACGTCGTCCCCGACGTTCCCTATTTGATATAAAAACTACCTTTTTTCGGAATGCTGAGGACAACATTCCCTACCATTTAAACATGTTTTCAACGAATCTGATTTAATTGTTTTTACAAGGCGTATTTAGACCGTAAATACTTTTCAACAGTCATACGGTCATTGTCTGACATTCTGCTACTGAACAATACTATTTCTGCAACATTGCCACCCCATACCCGGTCAGCATTTCCTGACGCATCACGACAGATATTCAAACCACCGGTAAAGGTATATGAAGGGTTATAATAATCCGTACCGGAAAACAAGCGAAACGGACTACCTACACCCATCGGGGTAAAATATGCAATATTACGGGTAACCTTTGTACCATTCATCCAAAGGTTTGTGTATGGACAGCCATCTTGTTCGGAATTAACACGGAAATATTGCTGACCCTGTTCTGCGCGGAAGAAGTTCTGGTCACCACTTACTGAACAGATTAAACCAGCATACTGAGCAAAAGTTGTATTGGCAGTATAATTGCAAACAACAAAGGCAGAACCTATGGTTGTTAATGATGTAATTTGCATATAATCACCACCACCACCTGCCACACCATCAAAAGTAATAGCAGGATAACCATTAAGCGCACTATTTGTTACTTTAGGTTGGTTTGCGGCAGTTAACATAACTGCATTATTACCTTTGCTGGTTTTGTCTGCCCATGTCTGCACACCGGTACCATTTAATGTTATGCCACTGTCTGCGGAAAGCCAGCATACCATGCCATCAATAAATGGGAAAGGTTTCTGGGTGATAGTACCTACATGACCATCAGCATATGAAATAATTGCCTGACCACTGTGGCGCATATCAATATCAGATCCTACAGCAGCAATATTTGCATTTAGTGTTGTGTTTACATTACCATCGCAGGTAAGCCATTCAGTAGTAGGATCTTTGAAGGTGCCAATTGATGCACCACTGTTAAATGAATTGTAGTCATAACCAATAGGTGTTGATTTACCTTTTGATGGGCAAACCAATACACCCGGATCGACTGCAATGTCTTTCCAGACAGAAGTTGTTACAGGTAGAGTTTCTTCATGGTCCTGGGCAAACATCTGCATAGACGCAACTATCTGCCGTTGATTACTGGTACAGGTTGTTTGTCGTGCTTTTTCACGGGCACGCGCAAAAACTGGGAACAGTATTGCAGCCAAAATCGCAATAATGGCAATTACGACCAACAATTCGATGAGGGTAAAACCTCGTTTTGATTTACGTGATAACATTTTTTTCTCCTTTTTGCCCGGTTTAATAACAACCGGTTTAGCATATTTTATATTTTTTCATTACACTTGTAAACAGATGAAATACATTTTTTTCATACAAGCAATTGCAAAATCAAATTATATCTATTTTTTCTGTACGGAATGCCGTCCCCTGCATTCCCTACAATTGAGGCATGTTCTGCAAAAGCCTTTGCAATTAAGTAATTATACCCATCATTATGAATTGTTCAAACTATTAATCTTTTATAAAACAACCTTATAATATATACCTGCAACAAAAAAACAGGACAATCATTTTATGATTGTCCTGCCCATTTAATTAAATCATATCGCTTAAGGTCACTTCGACAGGCTCAGTGACCGGTCGCTGAGACTGTCGAAGCGACCATTTTTAAGTAGATTTTTCTTGCAAAGCAAAAGTCCTATCATGAACTTATACAAAAGTCATGCTATTTTCTACTGTGTGCATTTAAAATTATCAAGATATCCCTGGGCGGTGAAACGTGTGGCAACAGCAATACGTCCGACATCTGCTGTTGAACATGGGAATGTCCATGAACGCAATGTGCCGGCACCAGCGCGTGGTTTCATGCTGACAAGCATTGATGACCCGGTACGTTGCAACGTTAAATGCGCCCAATTGCTGTATAATACCGAACATTGGGTAGGGTCACTGTAAAACAATGTGGGAGGACCGAACCATGTCTGCGCGGCAGCAGAATCAAAACGCCATCCATTACCGCTGTTATGATGATAGAAAGACGCGACTGCAATGCCTGCCGAGGTTTGCAATGCTATCGGGGTAATTGGCGAACCGGTGACGCTCATATCACATTCAAACTTAAAATCGCCTTTAAAGGTATTTTGTGCCGGTAACGTAAGGTATGACGTTGCGCCATCCAGTGCTACCGGGAATATATGCAACGAACCATTTGCCACCCCACCCTGATATTCAATATTTTTATTTGCCGGCAAAGCGGGAAATGTCCAATTGCTGTCAAGAGAAGTGCTGGTAAATGGTTCATCGTAAACAATGATTCCAATTATATCAGTTAACGCGACATGACCATCCACAAAAGCGGCAACCGCTTTCCCTTTATGGCGTTTATCAACATCACTGCTGGCATTCAACAGATTAGTGGTAAAGTTTGAAGTATCACCGACAACCGCAACTGCCGTCGGGTCGTCTATTTCACCAATTGACTTCTCGCTCATGTATGAATTGTAGCCATACCCGTTGGTTACAGCCTTGCCTTTGGTGGGACATACCAACACCCCCGGATCCATTTTCAATTCATTCCAAACTTCCGTGCTACTGGGGAATGATTCACCATTATCCTGACAATACATAGCAAGGTTTAACGCTATTTGTCTTTGATTGCTCTGACAGGTTGTTTGTCTTGCGCTTTCGCGGGCGCGAGCAAATACCGGGAATAATATAGCGGCCAAAATTGCAATAATGGCAATCACGACCAGCAATTCAATTAAGGTAAAACCACGATTATATCTTTTCATAATTTTGCTCCTTTATATAAAAATATATTTATTGAACACACTTCAGGTTGTCCCAATAGACATGACCGGCACCACTGAAACGGGTGGAAAAGCCTATAATGTCTATATCTTCTGCCGGTGCAGGCCAACTCCAGGATAACGACGAACCGGTGGTAATTGGTTTGGCAGTTACTAATATTTGCGTGCCAATACGGGTAAAACTAAAATGTCCCCAGGTGCTATACGGAATAGCGTATGCGGTACCGGAATTATAAAATAATGTCGGAGAAAAACTGATGTTAGTGTTACCAGGAACCCCGGTGGTATAACGCCAGTCATTACCACTGTTATGGTGGTAAAAACTTAATATATACATGGAGTTTTTGCTGTTTTGAAAAAATATCGGAGTAATAGCAGAGTTAGTAATCATCATATCCATGTCAAAACGGAAATTACCACGAATTATATTCTCATACGGCAAGGTAATGAAAGATGTAGCACCATCCTGCGGACTGGTGTAACCATGCAGATAATAATTTGTTCCGTTTACATCAATTTTCGCGTTTAAATTGGCGGGTACCGGCGGGAATGTCCAGTTAGATGCAAGTGACGTCGCACTGTAACTTTCCTGATAAGTAACTAATCCTAATAAATCAGCAGAAGTAACATGACCATCCATATACGACGCAATTGCTTTGCCGGAATGTGGCCTGTCAATGTCACCACCGGAACGAAGAACATTGGTCAGAGTATTTGACGTATCACTGGTCAATGGCACACTGGTAGGGTCATCCATGCTGCCTATTGATTTCCCGGCTACAACATTGCTGTAACCATATGCGTTTATAATCTTCTTTCCTTTTGTCGGGCACTTCAATGCGTCAGCATCAATTTTCAGGTCATTCCAAACTGTCGATGAATTAGGCAAACTTTCTTCGTGGTCCTGTGCATACATTAAAATAGTCGCAGCAATTTGTTTTTGATTGCTGGTACAGGTAGTTTGTCGCGCCTTTTCACGCGCACGCGCAAATACAGGAAACAGTATTGCAGCCAAAATTGCTATAATAGCAATCACGACCAGCAACTCAATAAGGGTAAAACCCCGGTAATGAATTGTTCTCGTTTTCATATTAGCCTCCATTATTTATAGGTATTCCGGATAACCTTAATTATACATCCTGTAAGACAATCTGTAAATAAGTGAAACGATGTATTTATATTAAGTTTTTGTTAAATATAACAATTACCATCAATACCATTCAAAAAAGCTAACCAGTAAACAGAATCATTATCAAATTTGGTCTCTGTGTGGAACAGGACGAGAGCCCGGCAAACCAGGTAACTTTATTGTCTGAACCACGATTTACAGGATTAATGGATTGAAAGTTTTTTTATTTACACTTACCAACCTTTACCACTAAAAAAATCCTGTAATCAAAAAATCCCCAGAATCGTGGTTCAGACAATAACACAGGAAACCTGTACAGTAAAAAACACAATTTAAACAGTGAAACTATGCGCAATTTTCTTGTAGTCGAGTAGAGAGCTCCATACTTTTGTTGCACCGATGGCTCTGATTACCGGA
>CAZNLA010000171.1:0-10489 GCA_964573385.1 uncultured bacterium | reverse complement strand
AGCAAGAATATTAGCGCAATCACCAACGTATACAAAGTCACGTCCTTGTGTGCCATCACCGTAAATTACAGGTTGTTGATTGTTAATAACAGAGTTTATAAATTGTGGGATAACTGCCGCATATTGGCTTTTAACGCTTTGTCTGGGCCCATAAATATTGAAACATCTAAAAATCTGTGTATTTATGCCGAAAAGTTGATAATATAAAGTGATATAATATTCGGCAGCTAATTTAGAAACTGCATATGGTGATAAAGGCATTGGGTGTTCAGTTTCATATATTGGCAGGTTTTCATTTGTGCCATATACTGAACAAGAAGATGTAAAAGTGAAATTGCTGATATTAGTATTGCGAGCGGCTTGTAACATGTTTAATGTGCCACCGCAAATGACAGTGTTTATTTGAATCGGGTTTTCAATTGAATATGGTACCGATCCGATAGCAGCTAAATGCCAAACTTTACTAACACCATTACATGCTTTGACGCAAATATCATAATCACAAAGATCGCCATTTATTATTTCTAAGTCATCTTTTAAATGTAATAAATTATCTGCATTTCCGGTAGAGAAGTTATCAAGTATCCGAACTTGATAACCACGGTTAAGTAGTTCTTCCGCTAAATGGCTGCCGATAAATCCGGCACCACCTGTAACAAGGACTATTTCAGACATTTGTGGTATTTATCCTTTCTTAGCGGGGCATATGTAATAATTGCCTTTATATTATACAAAATTTAGTGCTGATTTAGCAAAATTGGCATAAAATGCCAGTTGCATGATAAAATCAATCAATGACCAGATATTTAATCATTTTTATATTACTTTTAAATATTGTTTTTTGCTATGCCGCGCGTTCACCATATAATGGTAAAACAATTACGCTGATTAATGATAAATGGCAAAATAAAGACAAAGAAATCAACTTACCTATCAGATTGCGTGATGATGTTAAGAAGATAGTTATCAGACGCACATTTAAATTACCTGAAAAAACTCAACCTGGTGAGTATGATTATAAGCTTATTATCGATGGTGGAGTGGGGGAGATAACCGCGATTATGGATGGCGTCAAACTATTAGATAGCAAATTATGTGATGGTTTGCCTGCTATTTTTTATATAGATGATATCATTGGAATTGAACATGAATTGGAAATAACTGTTATCGCTACTGATATTTTTCCGAAAGGAATTTGCGGTATAGCCAATGTATGGTTAGAAAAATCACCCCAGATACATATTGATGAAATCAAATATTTTTTCCATGCTGGTGATAAAGTTATAAAAGTATGGTATTCAATATCCGGCAATAAAGATAATTTACCGGTGGTTGTTAAAGTATCGTTTGCTTCGCGGGGGACGTCAGTATATGGTTATTCATCTTTATTACCGGTTAAGTTTATTGATGGTAAATCAGAAAATGAACAGTATGTAAATAAGATAAAAATGATAGAACCATGGGATTATAATAACCGAGAAAGATGCCGGATAAAAATTACGTTATTAAATGGTACTAAAGAAATTGATGATGTTGAAATCTTTGCTGATGCATATGATATAAAAGCAGAGTCTAATCGTATTAAAATAAACAATAATGCTATTGCGATACAGGGTGTTAAATTACCCGGTGGCGCACCGGTGTATTCTGGAAAATATTCTGAAGAATTAAGCAGATTGAAGAAAATGGGTTTTAATGTAATATTGTCAGATGATTTACCTGTAAATTCTCAATATGCTGACGCTATTGCACAAAATAATTTCATTGTAATTTCAAAGATAGACCCTAATATGGTATCAGAATATATGAAATATTCCAGTCAATTGTTGGCTATTGCCGGTTGGTATTGTGTTACAGATGATGTAAAAGGAACTGTCGATAAAATTCGTAAATATGATGCGTCTAAGTTTATAATAATAAAAAATGAAAACCAATTACTGTTTTATCCGGCAGAGGGAAGTGGCAATGAAATTTTATTATTGGATTTGAATTTTTCAGATGTAGATTGGCAAATGCAATTAAGTAAAGCGGAATTATCTAAAAAATCAATATTAGTTACCGATATTTCATGCAATACAAATAGTGAAGAAGACGCGTTGGCATTAAAATCAAAAATATCTAAGTTGCGTTCTTCTGATAATGTTTTTGGATATTTTGTCAAACTTCCAGATAGCCCATTTATTGATAATTATGGTGATCCTGCCCCATTATATACATCTTTAATTTCAAATAACTCAAAGTTATTAATTACTGCTGATTATAAGGCGTCAGTTAATCAAATTGAAACTATTATCCCCAATGTGAAGGTTGTCATTGAATGTCCGGTAAAAGATAAGGTACGAAAAACATCTTATACGCTGATAAGGGTAATTGATAGTCCGGATGGATCAAATAAAATAGACAGAATTGAAAACAATATTTTCGAAAAAAATATTATTAATGATGTCAGTAACTTTTTCTCGTATTTCACAGCACCGATACCCGGTGAATATACGATTCATTACGCATTAGCTAATGACAAAGGTATAATATCAAGTTGTTCTATAAGTTTTGTGTCAAACGCACCAGTGAAGAATTAATGTATGAAAAAGATATTATTTATTAATCATACCAGTAATATTAGCGGCGCCGAAAGAAGTTTGCTGGAGATTTTATCATGTTTGGATAAAAGCAGATGGCAACCAATTGTTATCGCACCACCAGGATTATTGATAAATGAAATTGATAAACTTGGCATAGAATATATTACCGAAGAATTTCCAGAATTGAAAAAGCCAGTTAATATATTAGATTTATTCCAAATATTCATAAAATTACAAAAAAGTAAATCCAATGTATTATCAATTATAAATGACATTTTACCGGATGTGATACACGCAAATACTACCAGAGCAATGATGTTAACACCAAAAACCACCATACCTGTCATCTGGCATATCAGGGATTTTGCGCTCCCATGTATTATTACACGTTCTTTATACGCAAATGCTACCAGAATTGCGGTTATATCTGATTATATTGAAAATGACTATATCAGAAAAATGCGTGTAAATAGCAGCAAGTTTTTTTATCTGCCACCGTCTGTTGATACCGATATATTTGTACCCGGTATCAACAAGTCATTTCGTGATAAACATTGTTTACCCGCAGATGTTCCATTAATTGGAATGGTGGCGCAATTTGTCGATTGGAAAAGGCACCATCTGTTTTTAGACGCGTTAGAAAATATCTCTTCGCGACCATGGCATGCCGTTTTAGCCGGAGCAACTTTCAATTCAAATGATGAATATATGCAATCAATTGCAGACAGATTAAAGTTGCCACCACTGTTAGGCAGAGTAAATGTGATTAATTGGGTTGATAATTGCCAGGAGTTTTATCAGGCAATAGATATTTCAGTGCTAACATCAAAAAACGAGCCATTTGGTAGGGTCGTTATTGAGTCAATGGCTTGTGGTGTGCCGGTGGTTGCTGTTGATGAAGGTGGACCACGAGAAATAATACGGAAAGGTGATACGGGTATGCTGGTGGAATCAAATGCTATCGCCATTGCTTCTGCCATTAATTATCTGTTGGATAATCAGGAAAAGATTGAAAAAATGACAACAGAAGCGAGGAAATATGTGATAGATAATTATAATCAGGCTACAATGAAAGAAAGGCTTGATATCATTTATTCAGAATTGACTTGTTGTTAAATATTTAATTTCATGTCGATAATTATAGTAAATCACTTGTATTGTTAATAAATAATTAGTAAAATATGTCGTGTTTTAAAGTAAATTGATGGCTGTTATTATAATTTTTTGATAAAGGTTATATCGTGAGTATTAAATCTATAATTAAAGAAATCATTCTCAAATATCCGACATTAATAAATATTGCTTCACCAATTTTTAATTTATTAATGTCGAATAGTATCAGAATAGGCAAATTAAACCGTATGATATTAAACAGAACTTTCCTGAAAAAAGTTGTTATAAAAATTCATGGAAAAAATAATATTATTGAAATTGGTGATATGACTTTATTACGCAATTGTACAGTTTACATTAATGGTAATAATAATGTTATAAAAATTGGGGCAAAAGTGAGTTTATTAAGTGCGGAGTTTTATATTGAAGATGATAATAATGAAATTTTTATAAATGATAAAACTTCATCATATGGAAAAGCACATTTAGCATGTATCGAAGGATGTAAAATTTCTATTGGTAATGATTGTATGTTTGCAGATGATATAACAATCAGAACTGGTGATAGCCATTCTATAGTTGATACTAATAATCAAAGAATTAATCCCTCGAAAGATGTTACCATTGGGAATCATGTATGGTTAGGGAATAAAGTTATTATAACAAAAGGTGTCCAAATTTTAGATAATTGTATAGTGGGAACGGGATCTGTTGTAACAAAATCTTTTGATAAATCAGGGATTATAATAGGCGGAAATCCCGCAAAATTAATCAAAGAGAATATTAATTGGTTAAGAGAACGGATATAGATTAATGTAATAATTTACTTTGAATGATTCTTCATGATGATTTTACCTTCATCCGTAATAACTGCATTAAATGATATATCAGTAAGAAGTTTATAGATTTTTTGTTTTTCTTTCTCTTTTTTAATGATTACAGGTGTTTTATCCGCTAACTTTACCGGGATTACTTTATATTGAATTATTTTATTTTTATTTGCGGTTAACTGTAATAACATCGTATTGCGGGAAGAACATGAAAAGATAAAATTCCCCAGGCTGTAAATAATCAGTTTTCCTTTGTACCATTCAAACCCCTGTAAAACATGTGGATGTGTGCCGATTATTACATCGGCGCCGGCATCTATTAATTGATATGCTAATTTACGTTGTATTTTATTCGCGATGATTTCTTTTTCTTTGCCCCAATGGATATAGATGGCAATAATATTGTCATCATTTTTATCTGCTTTCTTAATATCAGCAATAATCGTCTCCGGATTGTAAACAGAACTTAACCCGGGGCGTTTATTTGTTGCAGTCCAATTGACATTTGGCAATACACGACTTGTTGCAATCAATTTTATGGAAGTATCTTTTATTTTTAAGGTAGGCTGTGGTATTTTGAGAATATTTATGCCACCACCGGCAAATTTTATTGTCGCAGATTGTAGAATTTTTAAAGTGTCAATAAAAGCATCAGTACCGAAATCAAGAGCATGGTTATTCGCGATTGTTACCGCGTCTATTCCATTTTCATGTAAAGTTTTTGCAGTTATTGGATTCGCGCGGAATGTAAACTGTTTATCCTCAGCAGCTATGCCACGTTTTGATATAGGGCATTCAAGGTTGGCAATAGTAAAATCATCATTTAATAATGTCGAACTTACAGATCTAAATATTTTTGAAATATCTTTATTGTTAGTTGGGATAACTGAAGCATTTAAATCACCTGCAAAGGTAATTAATACATTTGCAGAAACCGCTATATTAAACAAGATGATAATTAACAGGTAAATCCATTTCATTGTTTTGATAAAAATTCCTCAATTTCAAGTCTGGCTGGTATTGATGGTTGCGCGCCAATGCGAGTAACCGCCAGGGCAGATGCGGCACTTGCGAACCTTATTGAATCAACTAATGATTTTCCTTCTGTAATTGCCACCGTTAAAGCACCGCAGAATGTATCACCTGCAGCAGTGGTATCTACCGGAGTCACCATAAATGCCGGAATATGGGCTGTAAAGCCTGTTTTTTCGGCAATATAGCTACCACCTGCGCCAAGGGTGATTATGACGAACTGCAGGCCTTGTGATAGTAATAAACGCGATGCTTCCTCGACACCGGAGATATCATTGATATCAATGCCAGTTAACGCATATGCTTCTGTTTCATTTACAATTAATCCGGTAATCTTATCATCCACATTCAGATGAAAGTCGCGAATTGGGGCATAATTCATAATTACCGGAATCTTAGATTTTTTTGCGATTTCTAAGATTATTAATGTTGTTTCTTTTGGTATTTCCATTTGTAATAATATTAAGTCAGAGCTTTCTATAATATGACGGCTATTTATAATTTGTTCAGGAACAAGAAAATTGTTAGCACCAGGCGCAACACCTATACAGTTTTCACCGTCAGCAGAAATAAATATTAATGCTGTTCCGGTTGGGGTATCTGTAGCAGTATGAAGGTAATCGATATTCATTTCAGTACTAATGAAATGCTTTTTTAATTCTTCTCCATAATTATCATCGCCAATGCTGGTAATAAATGTTACTTTACCACCGGCACACGCGGCAGCAACGGCCTGATTAGCGCCTTTACCACCAAATGTTTGCATGAAATCACCATCACAAACTGTTTCGCCGGGAACTGGTAAATGAGATAATTTTATTATCAAGTCGATATTGCTACTTCCAATAACTGTTATATTTTTGCTCATAAAAGTTACCTGATTATCCTAATGCCTGGTCAATATCTGCCAGGATATCATTGATATCTTCCACCCCGACTGATAATCTGATGAAATCAGGAGTTACACCACACGCTATCAATTCATCTTCAGATAATTGTTGATGTGTAGTGCTGGCAGGATGAATAACTAAAGTTTTAGCATCGCCGATATTTGCCAGATGTGAACATAATTTTACTTTGCGGATAAAATCGCTTCCAGCTTTTTTACCACCTTTAATTCCGAAACCTATCATTCCGCTATATCCGTTAGAGAAATATTTTTGTGCCAGAGAATGGGTTTCATGAGTTTTAAGACCCGGATAATTAACCCAGCTTACTCTTTCATCAGTTGATAAGAACTCCGCAACTGCCATTGCATTTTCGCTGTGGCGTTGCATACGCAGGTGAAGCGTTTCTATTCCCTGTAATATCAGGAAAGAGTTGAATGGGGAAATAGCTGGTCCCATATCGCGCAATCCGCATAATCTTGCTTTTATAATAAAGGCTATCCGGCGCATTTCTTCAGGTAGTTCCCACCATATCATATCGTGATAACTTGCATCCGGAGTGGTGAATCCCGGGAAATTGCCACATCCCCAGTCAAATGAACCGGAATCTACAATTACCCCTGCAATAGAAGTGCCATGACCACCCAAATATTTAGTTGCCGAATGGATTACAATATCTGCACCCCAATCCAGTGGTCGGCAATGGTATGGTGATGCCATGGTATTATCAATTATCAGTGGTATATCTTTATCATGTGCCAGTTGTGCGACTTCCGCGATAGGGAATACATCCAATGCAGGATTTCCTATGGTTTCTCCATATATTGCTCTTGTTTTGCTATCAATAGCATTCTGCATTCCTTCCAAATCATTGGATTTAACAATGCGAGCTTCAATACCAAATTTTTTAAGGGTGTGTACAAATAATGTGTATGACCCGCCATATAATGAAGAAGAGCAAACAAAATTGTCACCGGCGCTACATAAATTGGTGATTGCTATTAATTCCGCACTTTGTCCTGAAGCGACTGCCAAACCTGCTGCGCCATTTTCCAGCATTGCAACACGTTTTTCCAATACATCGGTGGTTGGATTCATTAATCGTGTATAAATATTCCCCGGTTCTTCCAATGCGAACAATGCTGCCGCGTGTTCCGGGCTATCAAAGACAAATGATGATGTCTGATAAATAGGAACAGCACGTGAATGTGAACATTTATCAACTTCATGGCCACCATGAAGCGCAATAGTGTTAAATTTATAAGGTCGGTCAGTCATGTTAATTCGCTCCTCCATTTAGGAATGGTGGTTTATTGTGGTAGAAATTGCGGATAATGTCAAGAAATTAAATAGATTTTTCTATAATAATATGTAAGAAGTTCTGATTTGTGATAAGACATAAAATGTTTTACACATATCTGCGTACTAATAGTTGTGAAATGATAGGAGTAAAATTGTTAATGATATTTATATTATATGAAAAAAAGCTGCTGGGTTACAGCAGCTTTCAATTTTATTCTGGTTGTGCCTGTCCTTTAAGACAGATTACAATATACCGGTTGGGATCTTCACCTAGGCTGTAGGTTTCCAATTCCGGAAATTCTTTGACTGCCATGTGAACAAGTCGGCGGTCTCTTGCATTCATTGACTCGAGTGGTGCTTCTTCACCGCTTTCAATAACTTCACGTGCTATTTCTCTAGCACCTTCCATCATTCTGCTTGCATGTTTTTCTCTGTAACCCTCGGCGTCTATATGAATATGTTTTCCGTATTGACGCATTTTATGGTGGGTAATCTGTTTTACCAACAATTCAATTGCGTCAAGTGTTTGGCCACCTTTGCCAATTAATATTCCACATGGGCGTTCGCTGGTGACGGTTATTGCTATTTCAGAATCATTTTCTGTTATAGCAATTTCAGCAGGAAATTCCATCTCCACCAGGATATTTGTAAGTACTTGGCGGGCAATCTCTGCTTCCATTGAAAGGTTATTCATATCTGTCATATTACTTGCCTCCTTTTCGGCGTACTTCACGTGAAGACTTATTTGTAGTTTTATTAACTGGTGGCAACACTTCTATATTATTTGTACCTGCGGTTGCCATGGTTTTTTTCATAAATATTACCTGATGCACTGTATTTAAGATGTTAAGGAATAACCAGTATAATACGAATGCGGAGGCGATAGTGCCAAGAAAGAAGAAGAACATAATAGGCATCATAATTGCCATCTGTTTTTGCATTGCTTTCTGTTGTGGGTCAACTGATGGTGACGGGGTGAGTATTTGCGCAGCATACATACTTAATGCGTATAGAATTAACAACGGCATATCCGGTAATGCCAAGCTTTTTATCCATAAAAATTGTGAACCATTAAACTGGAACGCGTAAACATTTACGGCTTGCCAAACGACGATAAGTATCGGGAATTGAATGAGCATGGGCAGACATCCACTTGCTACATTCACTTTATGTTCCTTCATTATCTTCATTGTTTCTTCAGATTGTTTTACTTTATCATCCTTGTATTTTTCCTGTACTTCTTTTAAGAATGGCTGAATACGCTGCATATCCTGCATATTCTTGTTTGATTTATTTGTTAATGGCAGGGTTATTAGTTTAACAGCAAGAGCGATTATAACTAACGCCAGTACAGATGCCCATTCTTTTGATATTGATTTACAGAAATTTACTAACCCGTCCATGGCTTTGTATTTTATTGAGTCAAATCCGCCTTCGGTTTGAAATAACTTGTCTAATTTTCTGTCAGCAGCAAGTACGGCCATTTCCGGATAAAGTGCTACGGTAGTAGTAGCTGCCTCTGCTTTATTCCGGAACAGTTTTGCGGCACCACCACCACCAGCCAATTCACTTTCTTTACGCACCAAAACATCAAAATATGTCGGCGGTGCAAACATGGCACCACCCTGAATACCGGCAGTGCGCACGATATTCAATGTAGATTTTGACATTTTAATAGCATCTTCACCGGGTCCGGTTTTTTTGTACGCGCCTAATATACCCAAACGATAATTAGCCTGTAATGTGTATGGGGTAGACATTCCCGCGGCCTGCTTGTAGTAATTGCGTGCCAGGCGGAAAATCTGGTTATTTGTAGCGCCTTCGCCAGTGCTCTCTGTTACTTTAGCTGTTTCATTTAAGTAACCTAAAAGAAAATATGTTTTAGCGGTCAGAACTGCAGCATCTGATGCTGTAGACAATTCTAAATTATCTAATTCCGCGTTTTTGTCTAATTCATATTTAACACGCTCATCTTTGGACAAAGACTCAATCTTTACCATTTCAGTGCCCAGAGCATTTAAATCATTTGGATTAAGGGAGCCAACCTGGCCACCGCCGCATCCTGACAAACCAAGTGTTAACAATATTATTGTCGCCAAAGGTAATATACGTGTGAATATTTTATTTTTCACTATCTTTTTCCTGTGTATTTTCGGTTCCCGGTACCGGGTCATATCCTCCGGGATTCCATGGGTTACATCTGCAAATTCGAATTAAACCCATTTGGGTTCCTTTAAAGAACCCATATTTTATGACGGCCTGAGCAGTATATTCAGAGCATGATGGGGTGAATCGACACACAGGAGGGGTATAGACAGAGATTCTTCTTTGATAAAATCTAATCGCCATTAAGGCTGATTTAGCCAATAGCGATAAGTGTTTTTCATTCAATTTATTTCCCCGTTTAATACATTCAATTCAGTAAGTAAATTATGTAATGACAATGATAAATCAGTTGATTTTGCTTCTTTAACATTTCGTGGTAATACAATAATATCCCAATTGCCATCTAAACGGTCTTTAATACTTCTGAATGCTGCCCGTACAATTCTTTTAAATCGATTTCTTGCAACTGCGTTGCCGTATTTTTTGCTTACTATGATACCAATTCGCAAGCCGTTTTCTCCCGGAAGAACGCGCAATTGAATTAAAGTATCATATCTGCGACGCCCCTGCGTGTGAACCCGACTGAAATCAGCACGGTTGCGCAGGGGCGTATAAAAAGATGGGCACATTATACTGT
>CAZNLA010000170.1:0-10497 GCA_964573385.1 uncultured bacterium | reverse complement strand
GATGAATCACATCCACCAACTAATACATCTACACCTGCATTTGCACGGGCTTGTTCAACCCCCTGTGCCATACGGGTGAACAACTCACGATACCGCAGCATGTCGGCACCCCAACCGGATATTGATATACCTTCCCATGGTTCATTCCATAGGGAGAATGCGGTTACCGGACCTTTTGGCCAGCCAAAATTGCCGGCAAAAAGCTTTACGAACTTCTGAAAATCATCATCATATTTAGGGTTTGGGGCAAGGTCAAACTTGGTGGGCAACATCATCCCTTTTTCATCAAGATGCGGACGTGGACGTTCCATCGGTTGTAAATCACCATAAAAACTACCGCCACCTGTCATGAATAATACTGTGATATTGGCGTCGTGCAGTTCTTTGAATTGGGTTGCTAATTTATTGTAATATTGTTCGAAATTCTTGTCTGATGTCGGGGTATAACCTAACTCCATACGTACCGCGCGTACGCCTAAACGTTTTAAAACATCGGCAGATATATAGTCCAAAGATAAGCACGGGTATTGGATTTTCTGTGGATTGGGGGCAAATGTGCGCACACAGGTGGCAGCAAATTGCCGACCGGCATCGCCTAAGTCCGCTATCAATGCATATGCGCCAAATTTTGCCGGTATATTCGGTGAAACCTTTACATTAACAAAACCTTTCGCAGGAATATTCACATCAATCGGCACCGAACCGGCATCGCTTAGCTTAATCATATCCGGCACCCATACATCACCGGGTCGTCCCTTTGTACCATAAGCGATTATATCCACTTTGCCTGTCTTTATTAACGGGGCATTGGTTGTGTTTACAAATTGCAAGGTGAAAGTGGCATTGTCATCCGGCCATAAAATATTGCTGGGTATACTGCCTTCTATTTGCTGTACAGTAAATCCGGCAGTTTTAGCATCAGTAATGCCAAATGTCTCAGTGAATCCGGGTATTTTAGCTCCTGCTACCATCTGTGCCTGCAATGGTAACGCGAATATCAGGCAGGCAATAGAGATGAGCAATAAATGCCCCGGTAGGTGATTACGCAACATAACGGTTCTCCTATATAGGTGTCACTATGAAAGGGGAGATATTGCATGGTGACATTATGATACGATTGTATTTGTATATCGTGTGGTTGTCAATAGTACCTGGCAGATTAAAACTGTTAAAATTATAAATCAATATGATCACAATATTCACCGCAAAAGAAACGCATGGAACGCAAAGAGAATTTCAAAGTTCTTCTTTTGCGGTCTTTGTGTTCTTTTGTGGTGAATAATTATAATTTCTTAGGTGCTGGCGCGGTGAAGTCGCCGTCTATACGTGCCTGCAGTAAGGGTATTAAATTACCGGATGTCAGGTAACTTACCATGCGTTTATCGGTATCATTATTCATTATATTTTCCATAATAGATAAAATCTTTACGGATTCTGAAGAAGATATATTCACTATCGGTGTCAGATTAGCTATGGTTCTTATCTGATTATCCGTCAATATGGCCTTTATTTTTTTAGTATATATGGCATCAGCAGTTTTATAATCCGCGTCTATTATCGCGTTTTCTTTGTTCATATCAGTATATTTGGCAATTGTCGCGGCATCTTTTTTTAAAATTTCCGGGTTGACAACTAATAGTTCCATAAATGCTTTATATTTTTCTGAATATTTTATATTATCCTGGTGCAATTTATCATAATCTTTTTTTGCTGCCTGTAATATATTCATTAACTCTTTGCTTTGGTCCGGGGTAAGGTACAATACATTCAGCAAGTTTAATAAAGATATGTCGGTAAGATTGCTTTTTATAGCATTGGGTATTACATCATCAGTCGCCGGTTTATCTGTATCCGGTTTTAATATATATAACGCGTATCTATTCAGTATTGTCAGGGATATTAATTCGTTTTCGTGGTCGCTTAGAGGTAACTTGTCACCCCCGATTCCTTTACGAAAATATCCTTTTTGTGCGGGATTTAATAATTGCCACACTTCGATGATATTTTTTTTGTACTTCTCAACAAACTCATTTTCCAGTTTCATAAATTTGCAGTCAGCATTTTTTACACATTGCTTAACAGTATCAGTTATCCCGTTATTAATATACAAATCTTCGCGCAGTTTAATTGATGTATCATTATATAACTTTATCGCTTGTTCCTTTTCAGTCTTAATCTTCATGATGTCATCAGTTGTTGTCTTTAAAATATCTGTTAACACACTCTTCTGATCAACAGAAAAATCTAACGCCACAATCGCCTGTTTCACTATTATCTGGTGATCCAACATAATCTTTTGTATCTCAACATCTTTCAAATTATCAATATACTCAACCGGACGTGCAACAACAAAGATTGCGGAAAATGCCAATATTAAAAATATTAAAAATTTATACATAATTTATATACCTCAGGACTTTCGCTTTTAAAAAGAAAGTTACTTAACAATGGTCGCTTTGACTGGCTCAACGACCGGTCACTGAGCCTGTCGAAGTGACCTTAAGCGAAAGTCCTGTACCTGTTTATTTGTTAAGACACATACTAATACGCTTCGTCCCATTTTATCGGTGCAACATATTTATAAATAATAGAATTAAGCCGGCGCATAATGCTAACCAGATGATGATTACTATTACTGCACCCCATATAATTTTCGGTTTATTCAGGAAAAAATCGTCTGCTTTTGTTCTGGCATCTATCATTACTTCCTCGGGAATCATGCTTTTTGCCAGCCAAATTCCAAAAGGCACTAATATAAGGTCGTCTAAATATCCGATTACCGGGATAAAATCCGGTATTAAATCAATTGGACTAAAAATGTAAGCAACCACGAAACCGGCGACTATTTTTGCTATTACCGGGGTGCGCTGGTCGCGGCAGGCAATGTATAATGCAACTGCCTCGCGTTTTATTTGTTTTATCCACAATTTTAAATCTTTGGGTTCTTTCATCAACTACCATATTCGGTTTAAATGAATCTTTTTCCTTTAATAATATGACTTTCGCTTAAGGTCACTTCGCCAGCCTCAGTGACCGGTCGCTGAGCCTGTCGAAGCAACCAATTTCATGCAGATTTTTGCTAATGAAAGTCCTGTTGCTATCTATTCGTCAAAATCTTCTTATCCAATATGCCGTGCTGTTTTATTAATTGTTGTTGTAATGCCTTTATATCAATTTCTGTCACCTTGCCTTGGGTATCCTTAATTGCTATTGCTGCCGCGGTGCCGGCGGCTTCTCCGGTTAGGCCACAGGTGGGAATAGCGCGGGTCAGGTCCCATATGCTGGTGTCGGCAGATATACATCGTCCGGCGGTGAGCAAATTGTTGTTAACCATGCCACACAACGTGCGGTAAGGTATGGTGTAAATCGGCCCGGGTTTGCGCCAGTCGCCGGTCATCCCAACGGTATCATCAAACCAGCGATGGTCATCTGCCTCTGCCAGATTAATCAGCGAACAAAGACGACGGGTCATGCGGAAACAGGCGATATCTGCTAATTGAAATGGCTCAATTTCGCTTCCCGGGTATAATTTACGCATTTCCTGTATTTTGTTTCGCGCCAATTCCCGGGTTCCCAGTATTTGGCCGGTAACCCCTTCGCCATCATCACCACGATAAAATGGTCCCAGTGAGAAATCTTTTCTGGAGTATGGGTCGTAATTATTTGTCATTGCCTGTAAATGTGGCACTCCATCTTTTAATATATAAAACCACCCGCATAATACATTTGAATCCAGCGATTCTGTCTGTTCACCCGCCAACGCGCAAATATCGGCATCACCGGTACAGTCAATTACTACTTTGCACCCTATTGCAAATCTACCGCTTTTGTTCTCCATTATCACATGGGTTATTGCGTCGGCATCTCTATTAACAGCACATAATCTGGTGTCATATAACAGTTTTATGCCGTTATCAATAATCAGTTTTTCCAATGCAAGTATATAAGACGCGGGATTAAAATCTGCCTGGTACCTTGCGGCTTTTCTTTCTTCAATATCACCACCGGGTTGCCAGCATTTTGGCACCGGTATAAAGTTCGCTTTATTGTTAGCTATTACAACATCCGCGACAGATAATTTTAGCAACTCTTCGCTGATTCCACCAATCACCTGGTAACCCATACCATCGCACAAAGGCAGGTAAATAATTACATTCCCCAGTGTTGCCAATCCGCCGGGAGCACTTTCTTTATCCAGTAAAATAACCTTTACACCGTTGCGTGCTGCGGCAACTGCCGCGGCTATGCCGGCTATACCCGCGCCAACCACCGCGACATCATATTCATATTTTACTTCGATTTTGCGTTCCGGTTCTGTTATAAAATTATTCATTTTGCTATGCTCATTTTTGTTAAATTAAGCCTAAATTAGCTTATATATGATATGAGTTTGCCAAACTGTTCTTTATGATAAGATAACAAACATTTTTGGATTGCTTAGATATAGTATTCACTACATTTACATTGTTTCCGCCAATGTCAATTTTATGGGCATTAACTTACAATCATATAATTTAATTTTCGTTAATACAGATTTTTTTCCTTTTAAATAAACTGCCCCGGCAGAAATAAATCTGTGGGGCAGTTACGGTATTTGTTACTTTGATTACTTTTCTATGCCGAATTATTTAGTCATTGCAGGCGAAGAGAAAAAGCGAGTGACATTTAGATATGATTGTGTTTGTATATATTGGATTGTCAATAATAACTCAGTTTTTTTGTCAATAAATTTCTAAAAAAAGGTAAATGAAAGATTAACAGGAGATAAAAATGGGGAATATGTTTAGGAAGCTATTAAAATATGATGATAAACTGATATTCAGTTTTCAGTAAGACAAGTGACCATAAACGAGAATACTGTTAATTGCCTGTAAAGTTTAATGTTATCATGATATTCACCACGAAGGAACGCATAGAACACAAAAGATAATTAAACAGGACTTTCGCTTTTTAATCGGTCGGATTTGACAGATCAGGCAGATATTTAATGGGAGATAGTACCATAAGCGAAAGTAATGATAAATAAAAATCTTCTTTCGCGTTCTCTGAGTTCTTTTGTGGTGAATTAAATCTGAGAAAATATAAGGGGAAATACAAATGGCTGAAGTCAAACTGAATGCACGCGGATTGCAGTGCCCGGGTCCAATTGTCATGCTTTTCAAAAATATGAAAGCAGCCGCACCCGGTGATATCGCGGTTATTGAAGTAACCGATTCCGGTTTTAAGGCGGATGTGGAAGCATGGTGCAAAAAGACCGGCAATCCGTTGCAGTCACTTACCGATGAAGGTGGGGTAATCACCGCTACAATTGTGAAGGGGTAAATTATGAATACCGATAAAAAGACCATCATCGTCTTCAGTGGCGATTTGGATAAAGTGATGGCAGCAATGATAATCGCCCGCGGTGCCGCCGCAATGGGCAATGACGTAACTCTGTTTTTCACCTTTTGGGGTCTTAATGTATTGCGCAAAGAAAAGGCGCCGCCGGTGAAGAAAGGCCTGCTGGCCGCCATGTTCGGGTGGATGATGCCCCAGGGCGCCAACCGCACCACCCTGTCAAAACTACACATGGGTGGCATGGGCACCGCCATGATGCGCCTGGTAATGAAATCAAAGAACGTGCCATCCCTGCAGGAAATGGTACAGGAAGCGCAAGACCTGGGAGTAAAATTCATCGCCTGCACCATGTCCATGGACGTAATGGGTATAACCAAGGAAGAACTGATAGACGGCGTAGATTTCGCCGGTGTAGCAGGCTATCTGGGTGAGGCCGATGAGGCTAATGTTAATTTGTTTATTTAGAGGGTGAATGTGAGTATTCATAATTAATATTTAAACCAATACTTTTTAGTATTGGTTTTCTTTATAATGTTGTATATTATCCAAATGGAATGATATAATATTTTCAGTACAATTGTTAAATTGATGATGAAGTTTATTTGTCGCTGATACTAATATCTATAGTTCGAGGGTGAAAATATTGTGGAAGATGTTTTTGAAGAAATTTTATTATATTTGGTTCTTATTATATTTGGTTATTTTTTCATTCTTAGTAAATTGTATAAATATTTCGATTTGATAAATTACAAGAAGTTTCTAAAGGAAAATAACTTAAATGTAGTTAGTAATCAACAAACGTCATTAGTATATGATAGTATATATTCTAATTCTATTGTATGTAGATTAAATTATAATTATATAGGTCTCATAAACTTTAAAAAGTATCTGAATGAAGAATTGATAAATAAAATAAATTTGTATAAGATAAAATGTAATATTTTCGAAAAGACATCTTTATCTGAAGAAGCAATGGAAATAGAAAGAGAGTTTAATGAAAAGACTGCGGAAATTGATGAAGTCGGTGATGAAAATATTAAAATTAGGAATATTAAAAATTGTATATATCTAAATATGAAATTTGATGATAAAAACGAGTTTAACAGTGGAAAAATATTTCCCGGATGTGTTGTCTGTGATAATATTAATGAGTGTATCAAAGATAACTTGTTAATTCAAAATATTAATGATGACGATATTAATACAGACATAATAAATGAAGTTAAAACAAATAAGGTTTTTAAAAGCAAAAAAATAGAGACTGAAATGATCATTATACCTGCTGAATATTTCAAATTTGGTTCATTTAATACAAATATATTTTTAGACTCTTTTGAAATAATGAAGTATCCTGTGACAATCAAACAATATAGAACTTTTTGCTTAGATACAGATAGAGAAATGCCACAATTACCGTATTGGAACAATAACGATTCTAATCCTATGGTAAATATTACATGGTTTGATGCGGTTGATTTTGCTGAGTGGGCAGGATTATGTTTACCTACAGAGTTTGAATGGGAAAAGGCTGCAAGAGGAGTTGATGGTAGAAACTACCCATGGGGAAATAAAAATAAAAATGTAAATGAAAATATTAATGATGATAGTCCATATGGTGTCTGCGAAATGTATGGGAATGTATGGGAATGGTGTTGTAGTAATTATATAAAAAAATATAAATATTTTATGGGAATAATGTATAATTTTAATGAGTTAAAAGATGTTTTAAGGTATAAAGATTATCTTTTTGTTTTAAAAGGAGGAGGACATTCTGTTCGTAATGAAAAAGGTAAGATAAATATTACATGTAAGTTTTATGACTTTCCAATAAGTGCAGATTCTAATTATGGATTCAGGTGTGTTTATAGGTATTCAAATAGACAAACAAAAATAGAAGATGATAAGTTTAAAGTTTAAACAATAATTTTTAATAAATAAATTATTTTTCATGTATACATAAATATTTCTGCTAATACCATTTTTAGTATGGTTCTTACCATATTTAAAACAGTGACTTGATTTGATAACTTGTTTCTTTAATTTACAAATCAGAATACTTTAGCAAAAGACTCTTTACATTTTCAATTAAATTCACCCTCCGTGAGTCTCCGTGTCTTCTCAGTGCAACTCTGTGTAACAAAAAATGCAATCAATTAATTTTTAACTTTTAATTTTCAATTTTTAATTTGAATATATCTTCCAGCATCTTCGCCACCCCGTCTTCATTATGGTGTTCGGCGGTTATGTCGGCGGCTTCTATGGTTTCGGGGCGGGCGTTTTCCATTGCTACGCCAAGGCCGGCCCATTTCAGCATGGGGATGTCATTGCGGGCGTCGCCGAAGGCTATTACTTTTGCCTGTGGTACGTTGAAATATTCGGCTACTATTGCCAGTGCTTTGCCTTTGTCCACTGTCGGCGGCATAAACTCCAGGTATTCGGCGTTGCTGATGGTTACATAGGCATTGCCGGCGTATTTGGGGGCAAGCACTTCTGCCATGGCGGTTATTTTATCTTTATCATCAACAATGATTAATTTTGTTGCTGGTTTGCCGGTCATTGTCGTCAGGTCGCCCACCGGTACCGGCACTGCCCCGGTGCGTCCGCAATACAGGTCAGACCAGATGGTTTCTTTGGCGACATACAGCACATCGTCATAATAATAATTCAGGTGCAGGTCGTTTTCTTTGCAATATGCTATTACTTCTTCGCACACCTGTGACGACAACTCAACATCCAACAGTTTTTCACCGGTATGCTCGTTTTTTATATACGAACCGTTGTATGCAATCACCGGGGTATCCAGCTGCATCTGGTGCAGGTATTTAAGGGTGGTGCAATACATTCTGCCACTAACAATCACCACTTTCACGCCCAATTCGGTGCATTTTTTAACTGCATTCAGGTTGCGGGGTGAAATAGCGTGATGTTCATCAAGCAATGTCAGGTCAAGGTCAAGTGCTATTAATTCATAAGGTAAATTATTCATGTCAAAACAATGCTACATATAGAAATATAAAGTGTCAAGATTTTTTAACCACGAAAGGCACAAAAGACACGAAAATGGGTTACTGATTATGTGAAGTTGTTTACTCTTTTCGTGTTTTTCGTGCCTTTCGTGGTTAAATAAAATAATAAATTTACAACTTTTTCCACAAATGATACTCTATAAAATATATGCTTTATCCTTTTGTCACTATCCTGATGCCGATGCGTAATGAAGCGGATTTTATTTTCGAATCCATTTCATCGTTGCTGGCGCAAAATTACCCAGCGGATTGTATGGAAATAATTGTGTTAGATGGCGAATCGGATGATGAGTCACCACAGATAGTGCGGGAAATTGCGGAAAATGATATACGGGTAAAGTTGTTACCCAATCCGAAACGGCATCAGGGGGCAGGATTAAATATTGGTATTGCCGCGGCAAAGGGTGAAATAATCATCCGCGCCGATGCCCATGCATGGTATGATGCTGAATATGTAACTATTATTGTCAAGCATCTGCTGAATGGTGACGCGGATAATGTGGGTGGCGCGCAAAACCTGCAGGGAAAAAATATCTTCTCCCGGGCAGTGGCAACGGCGTTATCATCTGTTTTAGGTTCCGGCAACGCGGCGTATCGCAATGCGACAGAAGTGAAAATTGTTGATACCGTATGGTTGGGGGCATGGAAAAAAGAGACCATGCTGAAGATTGGCGGATATGATGAAGATATGATACGCAACCAGGATTATGAAATGAATATAAGGTTGCGGAAAACCGGGGGTAAAATTTTATTTGATCCGGCTTTAAAAAGTATCTGTTATACCCGGTCAACACCGGGGAAATTATACCGGCAATATTTTGATTACGGTTTGTACCGGGCATTAACAGCAAAAAAACACCCGGGGACATTGATGCCACGTCAAATGTTGTTGCCCATTGCCATATTTTTAATAATCGCCTGCACGTTGTTATCTGTTATTTCGTGCTGGTTTACTATTGTCCCGTTATTTTATGTTGCCGTTATTTTTATTAATTCATTAATTTTAGCGTTTAAAAAAGATGTTAAATATTTGCCATTTTTGCTGATAATTTACCCGATTGTCCATTTTTCCTGGGTTTTCGGGTTCTTTTTTGGTAAAATAAAATGGCAAAAAAATAACAAAAAATAAAAAAAGAGGATTTTTTTTAAATATATCGACGTATTTATCGATTTTCCCCTTGACGCTATCTGTAGCGGTGACTATAATCCCATTGACACTGAATGCAGTGTGTTATCTGTTTATTTAATTTTGTGTAAAAACAGTTCATTGATGGCAATGATTTTTTTGATAGCTCGTAACTGTTAAAAGTGCGAAGGGTATGCCGGAGGTTGTCCAATGCAGACATTAGCACGTGAATATTTTGTAAACTTTCATGGCATGGGCGATGAAGACATCGTTATACATGCGCGTGAGGGATGTAAACAGGCTACGGAACATCTTCTATCAAAGTACCGCAGCATTGTTGAAGGGAAAGCGCGTTCTTATTTTTTAGTAGGCGCCGACCATGAAGATATAGTACAGGAAGGAATGATAGGGTTATTTAAAGCAATTCGCGATTTTCGCAATGACCGTATGCTCCCATTCCGCGCCTTCGCCGAGTTGTGCATTAGTCGGCAAATTTTTACTGCCATTAAAGCTGCCACCCGGCAAAAACATATTCCATTAAACTCCTACGTTTCATTACACGCAAATTTGTATGATTCAGATTCTGACCGCACGCTTATCGATACCATTGCTGAAACCGCCACCAGTGACCCGGAAGAAGTAGTAATTACTCAGCAATTCACCGATGATTTACGCAAGAAGATTAAAAATGACCTTTCAAGTTTGGAAAGCGCGGTATTGCGTAGCCATCTGGAGGGAAAATCATACCAGGAAATAGCGGCAAACCTTAACCGAAGGGTAAAATCCATAGATAACGCTTTACAAAGAGCAAAAAGGAAAATTGGCCGATCATTGAAAATGATGATGGCAGCGACTTAGGAAGGGTGAAGAGTGAAGGGTGACATTAATTAAAAATGTAAGATTAAAAATTAAAGAGAAAATTGAGAAATCTATTTTTTTATGATATAAAATTAATAAATTGAATATAAATCAGGGACTGACACCGAGTGGCGAAGCCAGGAAGGTGTC
>CAZNLA010000169.1:0-10554 GCA_964573385.1 uncultured bacterium | reverse complement strand
CCATTATTAATTTCAACCATCTCATCTACAAAGTTATGAAAATTAATAAGACGAACCCGGCGAATACGATATATCAATTCATTACTCATTACTATCTTCCTCTGCCTGAATTATTTCCTGAGAAATTGGATAGCTCAATCTTGTTGAATTATAATGATAAATCGCTGGCAAAGCTTCATAAATTACTTGGTTATCACTTATATTTTCTCCGACTTCCGCCTTTATTTTTTCAAGAAAGCGATATTGTTCCAATACAGGCAACACATCACGAAGGAGTTTTCTTACTGTTTCGGGAGTATATGTACCAGATAAATCTGGATAAAGTTCTACCAGACGGTTTTGAGTATAATTTAATAAATCACTAAAATAAAACCTTAGATTATCACGGTCTTCTACAGACATATTTTGTTCACTAAGTTGTTGTTCGAAAAACTCCAACAACAAAATAAATCCCAGACATTCATCACGTTTGGTAAATTTAAACCATTGCCGTTTCCCTTCACTTATCGCATTATTGTACCATTTCTGTTTAAAAACACGCGCGCATTTAGCTTTGGGTAATTGATCAAATACCAGGTCCCAGCCATAATAATCTTTGAAGAAATCTGCAAATTCGCGACGGTGGCGTAATAAAAATGGAAATAATTCTCCATCTCGATCGTCAGTTTGATAGAAATACGGTGATTCTATTAAGATGTTTAACACGGCGCGAACTCTGTCTCCCTGGCGTGTTGTTAGCATATCAGATAGTTTTACATCAGCCATTTGAATCTCCTTTTTTATTTATTCTTAAAGATGGAAATTTCATACTATATTCAGCCGTTTTCAAATAATCAATTCCAGCAGTATCTTCTAATATGAAATTAATTGATGCCAGCTTTTTGCCATGACCTAATTTACCAGCTTTCACTAATTCAATAATTTGCGTTAAATCTTCGTACCTTTCATATC
This sequence comes from uncultured bacterium, assembly GCA_964573385.1. Classification (GTDB taxonomy): domain Bacteria; phylum Armatimonadota; class Hebobacteria; order CAIYQO01; family CAIYQO01; genus JBAXQQ01. Next base: position 9,603 of record CAZNLA010000169.1, on the reverse strand, counting down.
TGCCATCTGCCAATAATGCAGATAATTGTGATGATGTAATAATATTTTCATGTAGCCATATCTTTAATTGTTCGAGACGTCTTTGTTCAATTGAACGAGCAGGACCTTCTGTTTTCTTTTTCTTTGACAATGGCAAGAGTTGTTTTTCATCTTTTGATACAGATTTGCGACGTGGTTCAGGTGGTGAAGCTTTTTGCCTTTCATCCCAATATTGAGGATCTGTATAATGTTGAGCAGGAGAAATTAATTCAAATAAGAATAAACCTGGCACATTATCTGACGGCAATAAAGATATTTCATTTATCCTTGCCCGTAAATCTTCAATACGGTGATTTTTACGTTCTAATTCGCGTAAATTAAGGTGCAATTTACGCCAGACATTTATCGATGTTTCATTAATACGCCTGCATAAAATATCAAACACACCATTTTCACGATAGAAACCTTTTAAAACGCCTGGTATATCAGCAACAACCGCAGGGTCAGCAACACGCCGAATCAGATGCGGTGTTTGACGTCTTTCTGCTTCCATTTCTTTAATACTTATGCGTATTTTATCAATTGCACGCTCATTATCTATTTTTTCTAACAAATCAATAATTTCACCACGTAGAGTGAAGATCTGCCGCAGAAATGCTTGCACAAAAACATCAATTTCATTAATAATATTTCGCGCTTCCGATATCGTAAATGACTTTATAATAAATCCGTGCATACGTGCATTAAGAGCAACTAAATCGTTTGATACTGCATGGGTCAATTCATCAAGATTACTTAATTGAAAAAGAATACGACGTGCATCACCTTCTTTTTGCTTATCTGTATTGAAATGGTACAAAACCCTGTTAAGTTCACGAAGAGAGCTACAAACAGATTCCAGTAGATTTCGCGTATCTGTGCCACGCTCTTCAATATCATCTTGCAACCTTTCTTCCAGCCATTCTAAAAATGACACGGTTTCATCCTGCAGTGAATAACGAAACTTCTTTCTGCGTGTATCTCGATATCCACGCAATTTTTCTAATTCCATTCGCTCAATTATAATATTCCAATCTCTTAATGCGTTTATATCTTCGCGGAAACGATCCTGATCATAATTGCCGCCAATACTTTCCTGCGCGGTTTGAACAGAAGCAAATAAATCATCATGTAAAGGTTCTAACTCATGTGTCCGCCGAAAAATCAGCATACCATAGATTATTTGTACATAATAAATACTACGTTCGGCATTTAACATGTTTCCTAAATGCCTGTTTCGTTGTTCTACTAATGCAGCACCATCACCATTTTCAAATGCTGTTTTACTTTCAGATGAGAATAATTTATGTGGATCTATTACCATAATTACTCACTTAATATCGCGTTTTAAATTACAACTTATAAAATAATTGATTTCTCAGACTGTAGCATAGCATTTCTTATCCCGTCAATAGCTAAAAATGAAAATATAGATTTTATTCTATTGATACAACAAAAAACACTGAAATTTCACTGTTTATTATTTTGTTAAATTTAAAATTATGTTGTCAGATTTTATTGATTATAAATGTAGAGTTCAAAATACTTTCACTTAATATCACTTTGATAAAGTTAATTACCTGTCCATACTGCTGTTGAAATGACATTTATAAACTATTTTACTTTTCAAAGTAATAACTCAGACTTAAAATACATTAATTTTTTAAAATCATAAAACATCATTCCTTCAACATTTAACACACCAGAAATATAATTCAGGTAAAATAAATCAAAATCCTATCTGAAATAATATAATTTTTTCTTAATAAATAAACAAATATAGTTTGACATATTGTGACTGAAACGGTATCATAATGACATTATTGTACCAATTATCACAGCTTTTATTGCAGTAAATGTGGAGGCATATTTTAATGTCTAATAAAACAATTGATTCGTGGCAGGTTAACTGTCGCGGTTTAGATGCTGAATCTTTAAAAAAATCTATTCTGAATAACCTTGAATACCGGTTAGGAAAAGGTATGAAAAGGGCTACAGAATATGATAAATATCTATCTGTCGCTTATTCTGTAATCGAACGTATGTTGGAGAAATGGATTTTAACACAGGATAAGCATGGTGAAATAAAACCCAAACGCGTATATTATTTATCAATGGAATTCCTTATGGGACGTACCCTGGGCAATGGACTTATTAACCTTGGCCTTTATGACCAATGTTATGAAGCTTTGCAGGATATGGGGATGGACCTGGAGGAGTTACGCGATATTGAGGTTGACGCGGCACTGGGGAATGGTGGTCTGGGCAGATTAGCAGCATGTTTCCTGGATTCTTTAGCAACTCTTGGCATACCCGCCTTCGGTTACGGTATCCGTTACGATTACGGGTTGTTCCACCAAAAGATAATTGAAGGTCGTCAGGTTGAAATACCGGATAGTTGGTTGACTCTTACCAATCCATGGGAAATAGCGCGTCCTGAATATCAATACCGAATACGATTCGGCGGTCATATTGAGCATCAGGTTCAGAGAAACGGCACTCGCAAATCTGTATGGCATGAAACCGAAGAAGTTCATGCAATGGCGTATGACACCCCTACCCCCGGTTATGACACCAATAGCGTAAATACTCTGCGATTATGGTCCGCAAAATCATCAGAAGATTTCAATCTGCAGGACTTTAATTCCGGCGATTATTTTGCCGCAGTGCAAAAGAAAGTCAAGTCAGAAAATATTACCAAAGTTTTATATCCGGATGACAGTGGCAAAAGCGGACGGGAATTGCGCCTGCGACAGGAATATTTTTTAGTATCCGCCACCATGCAGGATATAATTAGCCGTTTCAAGCGCGAACATGGCACAAATTGGAAAATATTTTCATCCAAAGCGGCTATACAACTTAACGATACCCACCCGGCATTGGCAATTCCGGAATTAATGCGGATTTTAGTGGATGATGAAGATTTAAGATGGGAAAGAGCCTGGAGTATCTGTTCAGATACATTTGGATATACAAACCATACCCTGTTACCGGAAGCGTTGGAAGTTTTGCCAGTTGATTTAATGGAAAATCTGTTGCCACGACATATGGAAATAATCTATCTGATTAATCATAACTTTATGAAAGAAGTAATGCGTTATTATCCCGGACAAATAGATAGAATGCGGCGAATGTCCATTATAAATGAAGATGGGTTAAAATCTGTCCGCATGGCACATCTGGCAGTGGTTGGCAGTCATAAAATTAATGGCGTTGCCGCCCTTCATTCACAATTAATGACCGAAACTATCTTTGGCGATTTCGCAACCATGTGGCCTAATAAATTTACCAATATGACGAATGGGGTAACACCCAGACGATGGTTGCGCAAAGCGAACCAGGAATTATCCGGATTAATTACAGATGCAATTGGCGAAGCATGGGTAAAAGATTTAACAAAACTTCGCGATTTAGAATCAGTTATGAATGATAACGAGTTCCGCCGGCAATGGCGCGAAATTAAACATAACTGCAAATTGCCTTTAATCGATATGGTGCAACGCGAGACCGGGGTTATATTATCACCATTTACCATGTTTGATGTTCAGGTTAAAAGAATGCACGAATACAAGCGGCAACTTCTTTTTTCTTTGTTTATCATTGCGGAATATCTGCGTCTTAAAGATAATCCCGATGTTGTTACTACCCCGCGCACATGCATAATCGCGGGAAAAGCAGCACCGGCATATCACATGGCAAAACTTATAATCCTGTTTATTAACCGAATTGCTGATACAGTGAATAACGATATAGATACCCGTGATTCGCTGCGATTAGTTTTTGTGCCTAATTACCGGGTATCGGCAGCAGAAAAAATTATACCGGCAGCAAACCTGTCCGAACAGATTTCCACCGCCGGCAAAGAAGCATCCGGCACTGGGAATATGAAATTCGCGCTGAATGGCGCGGTAACCATGGGAACTCTGGATGGTGCAAATGTTGAAATATTAGGTGAAGTCGGAAAAGATAACATCTTTATATTCGGCCATACCGCACCGGAATTAATGGCCATGCGACGTGAAGGATATGACCCGCAAACATATATTGAAGAAAATGAAATTCTGCAACGCGTCCTTCATCTGATTGACTGCGACTTCTTTAGTCCCGGCGAGCCTGGACTTTTCCGACCAATTATTGATTCACTGCGATATCACGATGAATATTTTGTTATGGCAGATTTCATGAAATATATTAAGGCACAGGAAAATGCCGGAATAGCTTATCGCGATGAAGATAAATGGACCACCATGTCCATACTTAATGTTGCCAGATCCGGTATGTTCAGTAGCGACAGGACGATTTTAGAGTATGCTAATAATATCTGGGATGTTAAACCTGTAATAATAACTCAGGATAATGCCTGTAATAGCAATTGCATTAAGAATTGCCGATAATAAAATGCCATAATAGAGTCCTGATTTATTTTTCAGGACTCTATTTTTATAACTTTCCCAACCAATTAGACCGTTAATAACTAAATCCGTACAAAAAAAAGTCAGGATTTTATTGTAACTTTATAGTGTCGCTACTCTGTAGCTTTAATTTTAATACTTGTCAGACTGCTATTAATATATCGCCGCGCTGCGGCTGGCTTAAATTCATAAATATAATTTTCATTATATTTAGCCACAGAGTGGCGATATCTTAATAGTACTTGATTATCAAAATTATTTTAAGCTGCAGAGCAGCGACACCGTAAATTTGTCCAATTTATTTGTGTTAGTCCTTAATAACCAATATGTATAATAAAAATCACTTCGACAAATTCACTGACCACATCTGAAAGCTAAAACTATTTCTATATCTCCGCGTTGCCAAGTGGTGCTACCCGGGATTCCTGGTCCGGGTCAATTATCAGGTTATCCGCAACTGCCTCATACCATGACCAACGAATCCAATCAGCAGAGGCGTTTGCAGCAGTAAGGATATAATTAAATACATCATCAACCGAAATAGCACCTGATAACAAACCGCCCAACATGGCATCCAACACATCCGCGTCAATGCTGTCTGGGAATTGGTTTATCAGTTCTGTTTCAATCTCTATCAGGGTTCCGGTAATTTTTTCCTGCATTTTTGGATTATCATAATCGTATGCGGTGCTTAACTGTTTACCGTTATAATGCAAAGAAATACCCCAGGTATTGCCAACAGCGAAATATGATAACGCGAAACCATTATCTCCCGCCAACTCCACAGCTAATTCTGATTGCCGGTGCCAATTTGCCGTCTCGGTAATAACCGCATCGGTAAATATAACTCCTCGTCCACTGCTTACAAGGTATCCCGCAGGGGTATCAATTGCTTCCAGGTATGCGGATGATATCTCTTCCGGATTGCAATATAAAAAAAATGTAGCACAAATTGCCATATAATTTTCCTTTAATTATTTACATAATTTCATTAACTTCTGGTTAACTATTTATCCCGGTCCGGCGGAATATAGTTTAGTAACGTCATCATTACCGGCACATTTATCAAAGATATCTATACGGTAATACCTTCCCAAAAATGGTGATTTACCGTTGGCCGACGCCCCCAGGATTAAAGGCGCGTCTCCTGCCCAATCATCTGTATGCCAGGTTATCTTCCGTTGATTATACAGTTCGCCGTCAAAATAATATGATGTTTGCGTGCCATCCCATGTTATTACTAACAGGTGCAAACCGGGGTGAATACCCATTTCAGTGATAATAGCATCCGGCAGAGAAGTTGATATATTGCCGGCGGATGTTGAAAATATCGGTCTGTCCACTTCAAAGCCAAGTACAAAATTCCGCTTTTGCGCGGTTTCCCAGGCAATTACAGAACTATTCCATACCGGAAAAGGTGGTGGATATACAGTATCAATAGATACCCAGGTTGCGATGGTTGCGGCTTTTTTTTCTGCAATTACTTTTAACTTATTCGCACTTCCCTGACTTATCATTACCGGCAAAGAACCGTGTAATTGTAACCCAATCGTCTTTTTCCAATTCCGCGGTGTATCATTTGGTATTTTCATATTACATGGCGGGTCAATTCCGGTATCTTTTACAACATCGCCACCTGCTTCATTAAATTTATAACTTATTACCGGATTCTTCATGATATTAATCTTTGGGTCAAAAACAGGCAGGTTAATATCAACTGATAATGATGATTGCTTCCCATCTGACGCTATAATTTTATACCAGTGGTATCCTGTTTTTATGAAATTAAAAACTATTTCATCGCCGGATATCTGTGGACTATTTTCACCGGCAGGCACATCAGATATTATCTTAATTGCTGATTTTGCGGATGAATATATCTTTAATTTAATCTTATTTTCACCGGTATTCAACCATTCCGGCAATGCCGGTGCAACAACGGCAATTTGTGGCAATTTACAATTTATTTTTTCTGTATAATCAATCCGTGCCCTTGCCACCACTATTCCGTTATTTTTAACCCATACTCCCGGAATGCCCGACATCATCGGATTCGTATCTTTATAGGTTATCAATTTTACATTATCCAACCATAAAGAGATAATATTACCTGTTTTTTGTAATCGCAAATTAAACCATTCACGGTGACCTGCCCCACGGGACGGCATTATATAATCGCACTCAGCAACAATTTTACCATTGCGCATCAGCACAGTTCTTCTATTTGCTGTACCATCTTTTGCGTCTGCGCCAATTATGCCAGTATAACCAGATGCTTCATTCATAATGTCACCCATTATTGTAACCGCTAATCCCCGGTACCGGTCGTCATATGATGCCATTTCGCCAGCATATTCCATCTTTATCCCTGCTACCACCTCAAACACCTGGTCTCCACTAAATGCGGATTTATTCCATAACGCCACGGTGCCACGGCCCCAACCGCCCAAAAAAGACCATTCCGGCGAACATGCCCAACGTGTTGTCTGTTCCCAATTGCCAACAGAAATCCAATTAACCGGACTTTTATCAAAATATTCATCATCTGCCCGGTCACTTACATATATTACTCTATCTAAATCTTTAAATGACCCATAATACAAAATAGCCGGTTGATGCCAATAACTAAAATCTTTTGCAATTGTGGCGATATTTTTATCATCAATATTAACAATTAACTTCTTACTTTTCCAAATTAACTTTACCGTATATTCCTCATCTTTTTTCATTTTAGCAATTTTCACCACATGGTATTTATTACCTGCCCAAACCTTCACCAAATCAGAATTAATTATTACATCGGCCTGCTTTGCCGGGTAATCAAAATAATATTTAACACTGCCGGCATCATTGTTTATGGGTTTGATGACAGTATAAAAATGTCCGTAACCAGTAACTATGTGCCGGTATTTGCGTATCCCGGCGTTATCCGGTGCAACCCAGTCAACAGAAACAGCATCCATATCACCATCACGCGGTCGAAAACGTGCGGCAGTATCCAACATTTCCCTATCTTTAAATTCATTAATATCTATCTCATTACCAATGGCAGATATATCATCAAACATGGCAGTGGTGGTACAGTAAAGCCCTATTCCACCATTATAAACACCGGGAAATATGCCTATTTGCTTATCGTCAATAGATATTGACAACCATTTCTGGTTTATTTTCAATGTTATTTTATACCATCTGCCAGGTACCAACCCATCTGAAGCAGAAGCAATCAATGAAAAATTACCGTTGTTAAAGTTACCAAACTCCATTTTATTACCTGCATCCACACTATTCCAACGCGCCAGAAAACCGTTCTCGTCGTTTTTTATACCGCATATTAAACCCAAACTTCCACTATCCTCAATACGTACCGAAGCTGACAAGGTATAATTATCCCAATTATTTTCACCGGTCGCGCACCACCCGGGATTACCAGTACCTACCCAGCAAAAAGGATTAGTAGCGCGGATTGCGGTTTTAAATTTGTTAGCATTACCGGCAGGGTCATTATCCCATGCTGATTGTAAAGCCCATTTGCCCGACTTAACCCGCCATTGCCCATCATCAGCATTAGCGCGCATAAAATCGTCGGTAAACATCACCTGGGTAAAAGCAGATATTGATAACAGAATTATAAAAAAAACTATATTTCGCACAGATAAATAATACACCAGAATCGAACTAAATGAAAGTAGAGGAACTATACAGAATTTGACAAAAGCATATTTATCTTTATAAATGAAAGTCATGTAAAAAATCAAAGGTTATTTTATTTACAGACAGAATTGTATAATTAACCAATAATTGTAAATGTTACAATTATTAAACAGAGGTGTATTATGAATGCAATTATGCCTGAGTTTCAGGTAGTATCAGTTGGAAATAACTGCTATACCATAAACGACCACGGACGCACAGTGGCGCTAATCAGCAGTCAGGGATATATTGACTGGCTATTGCGGTCAATGGATAAGCCCGGTGAATTAATTACTGAAATTGTAAAGGAAACTCATCTTTGTTATGTGCTGGGATTTAAAATATTATTAATTACCCCCTCCCCGGCAACAGAAATAACTGATTTTTCTTTTCAGGTAAATGCCGCCGGCGATACGGTAACGTTACGTGGCTTGGGATTAACCCCGGATAAATTATGGCGGTCAGAGACTATCGCTACCCTTACTGCTGACTTCACCACCCGTGAATATCAGTGGCAACTGAATACTTCTTTAGTTTATTTAGGCTCCGAACCATTTGCACCACCATTTCATGAATGGGGATTTGAGTATAACAATGTTTACCCGCACGGCACCGGACGATGTATGTTATTTGCCCCGGACAAACGGTACAGTTGTACATTGATGACAGATAAAGATGAGACAATCTGGAGATTCCCGCATCAACACCAGTTACATTATGGTCATAAAATTTATAATTTAAAATATGGTTCAACTTCCACCGCCGGTTTCTTTGGCGAACCATCCCCCGAGGGTTGCCCGGTTGTTACTGTTGATAACAGCCCATTGGAACCTTTCTGGCCTATTTGCGATATGTTTTACGACCTGCATTGCTGTGCCAAACTTGACCGCAAAATTCAACCAGGTGAAAGTTGGACATTCAATTACCGCGTCTATTATTTAGACGATGAAACCGCAAACCAAATGTTGGCACAGTCACGACCCGTACAAATAACTCTGGATGATTGGCATCAACACGAACGTCCCCGTCTTGATTTGGGGATGAACTCGTTTGAAAATAGCTGCGACATTCACAAACCGGATGACTGCAGCGCATTTGTACAAAAACCACCACAACTGGTATGGGATAAAGAAGTAGGTCATATCGTCAATGGTTCATTGCGAATTACAAACGACAAAGCGGAAGAAACATTATGGTCTGCCGCACCACCATCACAAATACCGCAAAGCACCCGTCTTAATATCACCGGTAAAATAATGACAAAAGATGTAGTGGGTAAAGGCGCATTTGTGCAATTGCGATATCACACCTTTGTATGGCATCCAACTCCTCACGTTGAATGGCTTGATGTCTGCCAGTCTACCCCGATAACCGGCACAACCGATGGATGGGTGCAAATTACCGTGCCAGAACTAAAAGTTCCCATGACGATGTGCGTGTGCTTGATGTGATGGACGATAGCGCGCTGGCGGCGTTGAGT
>CAZNLA010000168.1:0-10575 GCA_964573385.1 uncultured bacterium | reverse complement strand
AAATAAGTAAAAATGGAATTGCTGCTTCTGCGATTAATGGCATCTCCGGGGTTGCTCTGCCGGACAACGCAAATAAGTCATTTAACGATCGACCACTGATAAGCCCTATTACTACCCGACGCGATAATGGATTTGCCAATAAATATGTTATAAGTGAAACAAAAAATAATGTTGCGGTTAAACGAGTATTAAAGGTAAGCCTGCTGATGCCACGAATGGAATAACCAAGTACTATTAAATATAATGCCGCGCCTACCGGTGCAATAAGTATCCAGAATATAACCGGAAATCCCGCCACTAAACCGGCATTGCGGTTGAATAAAGTAATGAAAAAGTAATACAGAATATATATTACTGCACCACCCAATGCAATTTTCCAATTACGTTGGTTGTTATCATCAACTTTAACAGGTTGTTCAACCGCTACTTCCGGCACTTCATCAACAGATTCAACATCCGCGACATTTTCATCAGTCATATCATTTTACCTTTTATTTAACACATTAAATATTAACAGGATTTCGCTTAAGGACAGACCAACATTTTAAATCAACGTTTATACAGGATTCTGCTAAACCTTATTCCATCTATTTTTTCTGTACGGAATGCCGGGGACGGCATTCCCTACAATTCAGACAGTTTTTGCAAAGCCTCTATAATAGTTCTAATCCTGCATTAATTTTTCGTGTTTCGTGTTTTTCGTGGTCAAATAAATTAAATTGCGGTTGAAATCCACATCGGTCATTATCTGTTTTCTATTCCATTATAATACAGACTTTGCCTGTCTGGCCACCGGCAGCAATTTCATATGCTTCGGACGCACTGGCCAATGGCAAACGCACATCTGATGTTGCGTCAGGGTGTATTCCCCATCGTTCTACCCGTTCAACCAACTCTTCCAGATGCTTCAGTGATGTCACCCATGACCCAAACAGCGTAATCTGTTTGTGAATCAGGTATTTTGACACTTCAAAATTAACACTACCACCCTCGCCAACAAAGGCGCATCTTCCCCAATCGCGGGTTCCCTGCAATGCCAATAAACGTGCGGATGAAGCACCACTGCAGTCAATAGCAACTTCACAACCTTTATCATTTGTGACAGACATAATATTTCCCAACGCATTCTCGTCTGATTTTACCACATTATCAACTAATCCAAGGTTGGTCGCGATTGCCATGCGTTTATCTGACAAATCAGTACCAACAATTTGTGATACTCCCAACGCGCGTCCCAGCATTGCCGCCGCTAATCCCACCGGTCCAAGCCCAGTTATCAGCATCTTATCCTGTCCGCTAACCTGCATACGTCGCAACGCTTCATAAGCGGTGCCAAAACCGCAGGCGCACAACGCGCCATCAACATAAGATAATTTGTCAGGCAATGCGATACAGGTATTTTCTTCAGCCAACATGTAATCGGCATGTCCGCCATCACGTTGCCAACCATATGCTGCCCGGTATTGGCTGCGACAACTAATCATATAACCATGTCGGCATTCATCGCACACGCCACAACCACTTATGTGGTACACCACCACGCGGTCGCCGGTTTTAAAGGATTTGCATCCCGGACCCACCTGAACAATCTGTCCACAGGGTTCATGCCCGGAAATAACTCCCTGATATCCCTCCGGTCCTTTTCCCAGATGCTCACGATAAATTGCCCGGATATCGCTACCACAAATAGATGATGCCTTCATTTTAATCAAAACCTGGCCATGCCCGGGGGTTGGCACATCATATTCTCTGAACTCAACGGTGCTGTTACCCGGCAACACCACACCGGTCATTTTATTCTGCATTTTATGGCTCCTTTTATGTTAACAAAAGATCTCTTTTGTAATAATTTTCACAGTATAAATCCACCCCAACTTTTACCGAAAATTGAAGTTTTTTCTACCGGGTTTTCGCTTAAGGTCACTTCGACAGGCTCAGTGACCGGTCGCTGAGCCTGTCGAAGCGACCATTTTTAAGCCTCTTTCTCGGTGAAAACGAAAGTTCTGTCTTCAGTGGTTTTGTGATATGGTTTTTCATAACGCCAACCTATTTCACCATTTATCACTCAACAACCACACCATCCAAATCCCATAAATCCGTCCAATCCTGGCCATCTTTCCACAAGAATACCTGCCCCTTAATTAACCGGCAATTTTTGTCTATGCCGGCGATTCGTGACATTTCTTCTGCTGTTAATGGCGCAGTAGAAATAGATTGTAAATTTGCAAGATAATTTCGCCGTTTTACTGAGAAAGGAATAGGTACGCAACCACGTTGATGCGACCATTTTACCGCCAAAGTAGCGGGATGAATGCCATACTTCGCGGCTATCTCTATCATCACCGGGTCTTCTATATCCACGGTATCTTCCGCGGTGCGGTCGCGTTGTGGACGTGCAGGAGAACCAACCGGACTATACGCAACCGGTATTATCCCATTTTCTGTAACAAAATTAAATAATTCAGGTTGCTGAAAATGCGGGTGTAATTCCATTTCATTCACTGCCGGCATTATTTCCGCGTCCCGCAATAGCAACTTCAATTTTGGAATAGTCATGTTTGATGTACCGATATGCCGTATCAGACCGGCACGCACCAGTTTTTCCAGTTGTCGCCAGGTGCGCATATAATTGTCATGAATATACGGTTTAGCATCCGCACTGCGCGAAGTAACATCACAATGCGGTGGATGAAAATTGGGGAAAGGCCAGTGAATAAGATACAAATCAATATAATTTAGTTGCAGGTCATCAAGAGATTGTTTAAAAGCGGGAATAACATCATCTTCTTTGTGTTTATCATTCCATAACTTACCGGTAATCCATAAATCTTCTCTTTTTATACCTTCTGCCATTATTTTTTTTAACGAAAAACCAATTTTATCTTCGTTGCTATAAACCGCGGCACAGTCAAAATGTCGGTAACCCACCATTGCCGCGTCATAAACCGCATCCGCAATCGTTTCCGCGTCAACCGAATCATTACCAAATGTCCCCAATCCTATACCGGGCATTCCTATTTTATCAGATAGATTCTGACTTAACATTTTCATCTCCCATTTCCTGCGATTTTCAAAATATTAGATATGAAATATGTCAGAACTTTCGCTTTAAAAGGAAAATATACTTTTAAAATGGTCGCTTCGACAGGCTCAGCGACCGGTCACTGAGCCTGTCGAAGTGACCTTAAGCAAAAGTCCTGTATTCATATCATCAATCTTGCAGAATGGTACAAGAATACCGATGGGTGAATGGGATGTCAAGGTTTTTTGAAAGGAAAATTAGAATTTCAACCGTGCCTTTTCATTAAACGAATAGTTATCGTCGTTCCTTTGCCGACTTCACTTTCAATAGTTATATCACCATGATGCGCGGTTAATATACTTTTTGATATTGCCAGTCCCAACCCGGTTCCGCCTGTCTGACGAACACGCGCGGAATCCACCCGAAAAAATCTTTCTCCTATATGTGGTAACGATTCTGCCGGTATCCCCTCACCGGTATCTTTTACTGATATTACTATCATATTGTTATCAACAAAGGAATTAATGGTTATTAATCCTTCAACCGGGGTATGGCGTAACGCATTTTCGACCAAATTCTTCAAAACACACAATAAATGTTGCCTGTCCGCGTTTATAATTTCTGCGCCTTTAGCTATATGATATTCAATTTTTGCATGATTTTTATCTCGTTTACATAATTCAATAACTTCTTCAATGGCATCGCTAATAACAATGTTAGTATACATCAGCTTAAATTGTCCGCTATCAGAACGCGCCAGCATCAACAATTTTTCAATTAGTTGCTTCATGTTATCACCGGCAGTTTTTATTGCCACCATAGACTCGCGGTACTCTTCAATAGTACTGTTTTCATCTGATACCAATGTGGCATTGGCAGTGATAACGGTAAGCGGTGTACGCAATTCGTGCGATGCGTCAGATGTGAATCGTCTTTCCCGTTCCAACGAATTACGCAATTCATTAAAAGTGGTTTCAATTGTCGCTATCATACCATTCATGGTGGTGGCTAAATCCGCAAACTCATCAGTGCCAACTACCGGCAAGCGTTGCGACAAGTCATCAGGATTTATCTGTTTTGCGGTTTGCACAATATCCCTTACCGGTTTTAAAGCCCTGTTTGTTAAAATAACACCACCAAACCCGGCGGCAATTAATATACATGGGATTAACAGGAAATATATCTTTGACAGCGAATTTTTCAGTGCTTGTAATTCTTCATATGAAGTTGCAACCTGAACAACCGCAACACATTTATTATTTATTGATATCGGTCGGGATAATACCCTGACCAATAATTCATCTGTATCTTTGGCGATAGAATAAACAACTTCTCCCTTAACTGCCCTTTCCAAAGCAGGTTTATCCCATGGCTTATCAGCCTCTGCGTCACTTAATGGTTTACTGTTTTTTGTTACCATTAACTGATTACCGTTTACATCAAACAGACGAATCATGCGGAATCTTTTATTATCATAATGAAAATTATGATCGCTGGGTAATGGTGGTATAGCAAAATCAACACTATCATCAGTCAGCATCGATTCTATAAAACTCATGGGACCTTCAGATATATCAAATAATCTGTTGTCCATACTTCGTTGCAACGTATCACTGATGACAAAATGCACCAGCAATTGCGCCAGGGTAAACGCAACAGTCAGTATTGTGATATTCCACAACAGTAATCTGAATTTTACTGATGATATTTTCATAACCTATCCTTATTATCAGGGGCAACCAGCATATAACCTTCACCATGTATGGTATGTATCAATTTCACTTCGCGATTAACATCAATTTTTTTCCTTAACAGTCCTATATATACCTCTGCGGTATTGGATGTACTGTATTCATCATTCCATACGCGATATTGTATCATTTCACGGCTTAATATATGTCCCACATTACGCGCCAATGCTTCCAACAAAGTATATTCCCGCGATGAAAGATGTATCTCCTGGTTGCCAACTATTACCTGGTGCGATGAAGTATCAATTATCAAATCTCCTATTCTCATTACCTTCGCTTTATATGGTTTTTCACGTCTTATTAATGCTCTTACCCGTGCCAGTAATTCAGCGAAATCAAATGGTTTGGATAAATAATCATCAGCACCTATATCGAGTCCATACACCCTGTCAGATATGCCATCACGGGCAGTTAACATTAAAATCGGTGTTTTTATTCGCTGATTACGCAGTTCCTCACAAACACACCAACCGTCCATACCCGGCAACATAATATCCAATAAAATTACCGCATATTCTGACTCCAGTGCCATCTGCAAACCTAACTTGCCATCATGTGCTATATCTACGGTATAATTATTTTCTTTTTTTTCAAAGCCACGTTTAACAACATCGCTTATTAATATGTCATCTTCGATCAATAAAATTTTCATATTATCACCTTCACATTTTTATTTTGACACAAAATCCTGAAAAAAAACTGAAAAATATCTGCAATAAAAATATTTCTTTCAGAAAGTAAAATCATGGTTTTAAATTATAAGAATTTGAATTAATCATAACTTTATATAGACTTTTTAATTTAAATATATATTCCCATATATTTGCCTATATGGGAGAACTGCATAATATTCTATTTAACTTTTCATTAATTCCTTCACCCATTAATTCCATAGCCCACGGCAACGCCGCTGGGACCTGATATCATCTCAAAGATTACGCTCTGTAAGAGCAATATTCCTGAAAACGAAGGAATTATGCTCTTACAGAGCGATAGATTTTATTTGTAAACTTTCCCAGCGGCTTTGCCGTGGGCTATGGAATTAACATTATTAAACTGGTGGCAACCAACTCCAAACAAAAAATCAGAATTTTCGTTTAAAACTTTTATAAAAGTCACTCCGACAACCTGCGTAACCGGTCGCTGTACCTGAAGAAAAATAAATTTAAAATAAATTATATTTTCAGATTATTTTCAGAACTCACTGTTATTATAAATTTACTGATCAGCGCAAACAATATTACATTATCACAAAAGTGAAATATAACAATGTAATAAAAGGAGACGAAAATGCGAAATTCGTTAATTCTAATGGTAGCATTAATACTGACAACCACATTATTTGCCCAGGGAGCACCGGGACAACAAATGTTGGATGGTCAAAAGCAAATTGCCGGTGGGCCACAAATGGGCGGTGGACCACAGATGGGTGGACCACAAATGGGTGGTAGTGCAGGCAAAACTACAATATTAAATTGCAATAGCGGATTATTTATTTTAAGATCCGGGGTGTTAGTAAAATATACTACAGACCCATTGAAACTAAGCCTGACTGCACAACTTTTTGGTGCCGTACCTGAAATGCCACAGGATATGACAGATAAAACGGCTATGCAGAAATATATGATAGAAATGCAAAAACGCATGGCACCAGCAGTAATGATAGAAAAAGATAACTGTTTGCTGATTATTATTGGTGATTATTATGTTCGAATTAATGAAACAACGTTGCAAAGAGTAACCCCATCATTAGATTTGCGTACTACCGGGCAAACAGCAGACCAACAGCAATCAATGCGAATGAATAATGCTGAACCTGATTATCTGATAGTGGATGATACATTATATATAATAAGAAACACAGAACTGTTATCGATATCAATAACTGATGGGAAAATAACAACCCGGGTCGCGTTGCCAAAAGAATTGCAGAATACCCAAATGGGTAATCGTGGCGGTAACAGGCAACAAAATCCACCACCACCAGGAGATTTCTGAAACTAATCATTGGAGCTGGCACTGCGCAATTTCTACATATACAGTGTCAGTTCCACAATTAAATTAAAGGATAATAATATGAAAACAGAAAAATATGATGAATACTCCACTTTAGCAGAAGATTTACAATGGTATCCCGGAATGGAATTATTACCGGTTTCGGTTATCGATGATATTTGTATTGTCTATTCTGAAGTCGATTTTACGGATGAAAAATATGTAGAATCTGATAAGTGTCATACCGCAATACCATTACAATTTCGTAAACTGTCAGAACACCATATTAATAATGTTACGCAAAATTATAAAAAGAAAGCAGAATCACGCTAAAAAATATCTTCTGTAATTAATTACATTTTCCAGGATGCCGTAAAAAGTGGTGATTCCAACAAAAAATCTAATCCTGACCGCAATGTTCCATCAGCATTAAACCACACATGAAATCCCTGTCCATCAATACCATTTTTATCATACCGGTCACGACGGGTAGATATTGCTTTTCCTTCGCGCATACCCCACCCTATACAACCATCTCCGGCATCTTCCATCATCTTAGCTATTCACTTCTGCGCAATAATCTTTACAGTTTTCCCATCCTTGCGCAACAAATACCAGCAACCAGACGGTATTGATTTTAATTCTATTTCACCGGCATCCGCAAACGGTTTGCATTTAAACTTTACAGTTTTTTCTGCCTGTGTAAAGGTGCGGATAATTGCCTCATCTTCTAATCTTAAACCTGACCAGATAGCGCCGGTAAAAGGTGGTGATACGGTATCAGTATTCATAACAATACCCCGGTCCAAAAACTTCCGGTAAGCCAACAATTCATCATAAATAGCAACTGCGTCTTCAATCTCTTCCGTCGCAATCGCTGTTTTCGCCACATTATCCGGAAACCATAATGGATTGAATATCTGCATACCATCAGCACCGCGCAACCAGCAATGCCGCAATATTTCACGGTAACGTGGACGGGTTAAAATTGGGATAGCGGGGTCGCGGTCATCAGCACAATACCTGTCTACCCATGGAATAGATTGTTTCCATGGTGATACTAACATGGCGTTATGCTCATGCACTGATATCTGGTTTAACATTACACTGGTGTAGACCTTATCCATATGTTTTTCATCAAGTGGCCAACCCCATTCTTTTTTCCAATTTATCTTTTTCCATATGGTATTGCCATACGCCACCGGATTAGCGGCAGTATACATACCCAGGTCTTTAGGCAACCATGTTCTGCTGCCCGACCATGATGGTGTCGGATATTCATGAGTAGATATTACTTCTTCCCAATTATTAACGCTTATATTCGGGTAATATTCAAGAATAGGAGCGACTACATAAGCACTGAATAATTGAACCCGCCATTGCTCAATAAATTGACGATACAACTGTTGGTCATCAAGCACGCCGGCAGGAAATTGCTTGCGGCATCGCGAACAATTTTTTGCTTCATCCCATTGCGCGGTTCGCCAATCCGGTTCAATCTCCCAATCCAGCCAAACAGCATCAACCTTTACACCGGCATCTTTAAACTTTTTAAAGGTATCGCGAATTTTACCCTGTGTTATAACCCAACCATCCAGCATTAACGGGCATGGAAATACCGGTTGTTGTCCCGGCCTGTCCAGCTTTTTATAATCTTTGGGTAATATATGCATCGTTGCCGGTGCCTGGTCCGGTGGGCCATTAAATGCCTGCCCTTCCACCATTATTACCCCGGCATTTTCTTTCTGTAATGCCAACGCAAAAGGAATATATTGTTCCCGCGGTGGTATCCATTGCGTCAATCCGCGTTTCACCATTTCACGAATCATCTCCGGTGGAAAAGGTTTCGCTTCCTGCCACGACTTATCATTTTTATCCAGTTTAAATGCTTCAATTGCAATCATGGGGAATCTGCCGGTATTATCATTTTTAAGCACCGGTACCTTTGCCATAATATTCGGCAACAGATACGCGGCCTCATCCGCTGTTTGGGCATAAAGCGACACACAAACGCATATAAGCAGGCAACTAATAACAGATAATTTCACAATTCTTTTCCTTTTTATAAAAGCTATTGGATTATATACTCTTTAAATGTGAAAAGTAAAATATACTGTAAATTTCCATATTACTAAACCAATCATTCAGTTTATTGACTTAATTCTATATTATCAAACCAACTACTACCTACATTTGCCTGGAATGCCATTGATTTGATAGTGCCTATTTGCATAGTGTTCATCCCTGTTTGTTTTCCATCAATCCAATATGTTATCTGATAACTGCCGCCACCCATTGGTTTAAAATCCATACTTACATGATACCAGATTAATGGTAAACCGGGTCCTAAAACTTCAGTTGTGGAATGAATATTATTATCTGTATATGCGCAATAGAATAACCAGATATTTCCTGCATATGAATAAATATGGTCATTTGTCGATATACCAAAACTTGCGTGTCTTCCTTCCCTTGCACCTTTATCTTCATCATTGCTGTTTCTAACATACATTGATATAGTGAATGGCTTTGATTGATCTATTACAGTTGGGAATACGTGTTCTGCAATTGCACCCCATCGACTTACCTGATCACCATACATCCGTAGCGATTGTCCACCATTTTTCTCAGATGAAAACTCATTGTCAACATATGTAGTTGATGACCATTCAGCAGCCAGTCTTGGTATCCAACCACTTGGCCAACTTCCAAACGAATATGTTTCGAAATTTTCAGAAAATTGTACCTGTTTACTCTGGACAATGACAGTAGCAATAGCAGTTCCTAACGAGATACGCTGACCACCTTCTACTCTACGAACAGTTACTGTAATTGTGTCACTATCCGCATTTGAATCATTACCACCTGCAAGATAAACTACATTATCTTTGCTACTAGCAAAACTATTTCCGCTGTGTCCAGCAGAATCAGCAATGGAGCCAAATTTACCTGAACATTCCCACTGATAATCTAAAATAACAGAGTTGTTTGCTATATTAGCAATTTCTGGAATTGAGGCAGTAAAAGTAGTGGAACCACCAGGTTTTAAGGTGTCGGACTGAGGACTAATTAAGATTTTTGGTGCTGTTACATCTAATTCCCAAATGACTGCCCGGTCAGCCTTACCATGATCTAAGTTTTGGACAACCATATCAACTGTTGTTAAAGTATAATCTACTAATGTTAATACATTCTTTGCCAGTGTAATAACTTTACCCATTGATTCACTCAATAATGCATTTCCGGATGCTTCAGCTATTTTTGATGCTACAACAAAAAATATCTGATTTCGAAATGTACCATTAGTAAGTAGTGCTTTTTCAGCATCATTAAATGCGCCATCAAAGTCACCTTTTCTTGCTTTAGCTTGAATATCTGGCAATTTTAACAGAATATTAATAGTGTCTTTTATCACTCCTGCTGTTGCGACCTTGCCAATATAACCATCAATAGCATCTTTATTCATCGGTATTAAAATATTAAATGCGATTGGAAGGATTGAATCAAGTACTATACTGGTTAACACAGTATTTTCAAGTTGATCAATTTGTTCAGTAGTAAGTTTATCAAAGTCACCGGGGTTATTACCCGCACCTATAACAATAACGCGGTATTTAGTTGATTTAGCATCGTCCGGATAAAGTTTTAAATCTATATTTTTACTGGTACTCGGCGCGTAAGCAGTTTTACCGGTAACAATATCAGTTATAGCGCCTACAGTTCCACTTACTCCACTTGGCATAGGTCCTGGGAAGTCGAGTAGAGAGCTCCATACTTTTGTTGCACCGATGGCTCTGATTACCGGAC
>CAZNLA010000167.1:0-10585 GCA_964573385.1 uncultured bacterium | reverse complement strand
GCCGTATGTTATGCCGTCTGATATTGGGAAACCGTATTGGTCGCCTAAACGGAAATACAGATGCCATGCTTCGTAACTGTGAGCCATTTTAACTAAAACTATATTCGCGCCTTTCTTTAAATGTATCAGCGTTTTGTCCTGGTCTTTTAAAGATGATATTTCTATTATATTTTTCATAAAAAATTATCAATTTCTGTTATTATCATTGACACACTCGTAAGATACATATAATATTTCATTAGAATAAAACGTACGATAGCCGGCCCGGCTATCGGATTTCCCATCACGGGCGGGCCGCCCGGGTTACGTTTCGCAAATTTATAATAGAGGAGTTAACATGAGCAATA
This sequence comes from uncultured bacterium, assembly GCA_964573385.1. Lineage (GTDB taxonomy): Bacteria > Armatimonadota > Hebobacteria > CAIYQO01 > CAIYQO01 > JBAXQQ01. The sequence goes on along the minus strand of CAZNLA010000167.1, from coordinate 10,238 downwards.
TTACCACATTTTTTCTACAGGCAATTCTCCTGTATATACTCATAACATCAACTATGCCGGTGCTTTCCGCTGGTGAGCCTTCATCAGCCGGAACTGGTTTTGTGGTTAACCCGGACGGCTATCTGCTCACCTGCGAACACGTGGTCAGGGATGCAGATAAAATTAAGGTTACCCTGGGAGATAAAACATGGGAAGCAGCCGTTATCAGCGTTGATAAAGTGCATGACCTGGCATTAATACAAATCCCCGCTAAAGGCCTGCCAGTTTTGCCGTTGGTTAATTCTGATGGAGTAGAAGTAGGTCAGGAAGTGCGTGCGTTTGGGTATCCGCTGTCAGATTTATTAGGTGATAATATTAAAGTAACACGCGGTACTATCTCTGGTATCTCTAAGTTTGATACTCAAAAAGTATTCCAATTTGATGCGGCTGCGAATCCAGGAAACAGTGGTGGTCCATTAGTTAACGAAAAAGGTGAAGTGTTAGGAATAATTAATGCAAAAATCAAAGATTCAGTAGCGTCTGCAGTAGCTTTCGCAGTACCAGTAAATTATGCTATAAATTTTATGCAAATAAATAATATAAAATCATATATCTACCCAGATGGCATAGTTAAAGTTGATGGTCCTTCTTTAGTAAAGCGCGTTTCACCGTCAGTAGCTTTAATTACCGTTTGGGATAAACCTGATGAGGTAATATATATACCAAAATCTACTCCTACTCCTGCTGTTGTCAACAAATCAACTAAAGTCAACCCAAAAGATAATGCAGAAATAGTATTAATTCCTGCTGGAGAATTTTTAATGGGAAGTATGGATAGTGATAAACTCGCTAGTAATGATGAAAAACCGATACACAAAGTTTATCTTAATAAATATTATATATATAAAACAGAAGTGACAGTTTTGCAGTATTATAATTTTTGTAGTGCTACAGGACGAAAAATGCCACCTGCACCTGACTGGGGATGGCAAGATAATCATCCCATAGTAAATGTTACCTGGTACGATGCAAAAGCTTATGCGGAATGGGCTGGTGCAATTTTACCTTCTGAAGCACAATGGGAAAAAGCAGCGCGAGGTAGTGATGGTCGTATCTATCCATGGGGAAATAAGTGGGAAGGGTCTAAATGTGCGAATTGGGATAACTCCGGTGAAGGTAATACACCAAAGGGAACCCATATAGTGGGAAGTTTTCCTTCAGGTGCAAGTCTATATGGTGTTTTAGATATGTCAGGAAATGCCTATGAGTGGTGTGACGATTTTTATAATACAGATTATTATAAAAATAACAAACAAGAAAAAAATCCTATGGGTCCTGATAAAGGTGACACTCGCGTTCTCCGAGGTGGTTCATGGGTAAATATTATCAATGATGGTAACAATTATCGCTGTGCATATCGCTATGACTTTAACTCAAGTAACTATGGTGTCAATATCGGATTTCGTTGTGCTATGCTTATTGATAAGAATAATGACATTAATAATATACAACCAGATATATCACCACCTATACAAGTTCCATCGCCGAAGAGTTTATATAGTGACTTCCCTAAGCATAAGATAAATCCAAAAGATGGTGCAGAAATGATACTTATTCCATCCGGTGAGTTTTTGATGGAAAACAAAAATGTTCAAGATGAAAAATCGCAACAAAAAGTCTATCTTGATGTTTATTATATATATAAGACTGAAGTGACAGTTGCTCAATATCGCAAATTCTGTAAAATGACAAAGCGTAAAATGCCGGAAGAGCCTGCTTGGAAATGGCAGGATAATCATCCGATTATTAACGTTAACTGGAATGATGCAAAGGCTTACGCAGACTGGGTTGGTGCTACTTTGCCTACTGAAGCGCAATGGGAGAAGGCGGCACGTGGAACAGATGGACGCATTTACCCATGGGGTAACAAGTGGGATGAGACGAAATGTGCAAATAATTATAGAATATCCGATAAAGGTGATTTACTTATAGAAACTCACTCGGTGGGTAGTTTTCCAACAGGAGCGAGTCCTTATGGTGTGATGGACATGACTGGTAATGTATTTGAGTGGTGTGCAGATTGGTATGATTCGAATTATAAAATTATTGCCGCGAAAAATCCGACAGGTCCAAAAACAGGAGAATTTCGCATACTGAGGGGTGGTTCGTGGGGTAACAACATAGGATATCACTATTATTATAATAGTTGCGCATTTCGCAACGGTGACTACCCATATGACTGCATCGGCTTCTTCGGTTTCCGTTGCACCTTGAAAGAAGAGTGAACTTTATTGTAGTTGCAAATGGTATCTGTCTCATTTTTGCTCATAAAAATGAACTGGATTGGCCATTGGGTTTGAGTAAAATATGGTTATAGAGTGTGCGCAGTGACATTTCAATAAGTTCAGTTACCGATCGCTGTGTCTATCGAAGCGATTATTGTTAAGTATATTTCTATTTAAAAAGAAAAGAAATGAATATTTTAGATGTTATGATTGAAAAACGAATAAACTTAGATGAGTGTATACTGACTAACTCACATTTATTTGAGTTAGAATTACCATTGGCTGAAAATATTATAAAGACATTGCCACTAAATCTTTTAAAATCGTCAATATTTTATCATAAAAATGAATGGTTTTATAAATTTGGTAATGATTTTGAAAAAGATGATGATGTTATATATGGTTCATTTCAATATTTAAAAGTTTTCGATTTTATTAAAACGGTGATGTGTGCATTTCTTTTCTTGGGAGAATATCAAAGATATGATTATTTTTACAGATTAGGAGATGAAACAACAGGAAAACATCGAAGTTCTTTACTTGAAATGTTACCAATAATAAAAGCTTATCAAATAAATAGAAAAATTAATGTATGGAGTTCAGTTCCAGGATTTGCTGACAATAATACAGATGTAGATTGGTTAATTAAATTTAGTGATAATTTAAAAATGCTTTTAGAAGTAAAAACACGACTTTATGATCTTGATTATTTTTTAGTTGATGATTCTGATTTAAACATGGGAATTCCACCAGAAACAAAACCAGATAAACTGTTTAAGAGTATTACAGAAAAGTATTCAACTATAGATCCTGGAAAAAGATTACAAGGTTGTTGGATTAATATTAATATGATGAAAGGAAAGAATGAAATTTCAGAATATTTCCACAATTCGATAGATAAAGATAAACTTCATTTTGCATTAATACATGGTGGGAATTTTAATTCAAATAAAGTTTTCATTATCCACAGAGATGGTATAGATAAAAAAGATATACTAGATAGATTTGGATTAGAATATACTGAAGATTTAACATTTTAAACATAAATATTACTATAATAGATCATCTGATTATAAATAATTGTGACATCTTAAATCTTAATTATGACACTCTAAACCGATATTAATACAATTTGAAAGTGTCACAATTAATTATATTTTCTTTGCGTTCAATGAGTTCTCTTGCGGTGAATCAAAAATTTATTTTCAATTTTCAATTATCAGCAACCTTAACAATTACTGGTCGGCTTATAAACCAGTATGCGCCGCCGATTACGAATGTTCCGCCTATTATATTACCGAGGGTTACCCAAAACATATTATAGGCAAATCCTAACCAGGTAAGGTGCGCGGTGTACTCCGGCAGTGGGTCCTGGAACATTGCTATCCCTAACAGTGTCATATTTGCCACCGAATGCTCAAAACCTAAGGTGATAAACGCGAAAAGGCACCAGAAAATCATTATTAATTTTGCTGATTCTGATTTAACCCGGGTGGCACACCAGATAGCCAGACAAACCAGGATATTACACAAAATTCCCCGTAATAACAACACGCCATATGGTAATGTCATTTTTGTTGATGCTACTTTTTGAATAAATGCCTGTTCATTGATACCGTTTAACACGCCAGATCCCTGAATTACGACAGATAGCAGCAAAGCACCTAACAGGTTGCCCACCCATGACAGCGCCCATATTTTTGCTACATCACCGGAAGTAACTTTCCCACTCCATTTGCCCACCATCATCATTAAATTATTGCCAGTAAACAGTTCCGACCCGGCGATAATTACCAATGACAACGCGATGCCAAAACATATGCCCATAATGGTCTTAACCCAGGGTGATTGCGTTGCCGCCAACGGAGCACCGATATTAAAAATTAACGCGATGCCTAACCCGACATATATGCCGGCCAGCATGGAAGCGACCAGGTAACCACCGGGGTTACTTCGCAACAATGCCGCTTTGGCAACTGCCGAGTTTGTTAATTGGTCAAGAGTATCACGATACATAATTAATCTCCGAAATTAGATGGGTTCTGCATTTATGTTGTCACAGAACCGTTTTCATTATATCCATTACCTATATGGCTGACTATGATTTTCATCATAGTTGTGGTGAAAAAACTATTTACACCTTCACCAACACCCGTCCATCCTTCGCTAACACCTCAAATATTCGCACATTCGCGATTTCCGGGTTGTCACAGGTGCCGGTTACTACATCAAACGAATAGCTGTGAAGTGGGCACACCAGGCGACCATTACCGTAGATGCTATCTACTAATGGACCGCTTTTGTGTGGGCATATGCCATATGCGGCTATCCATCGTCCATCGCGACCATGGAAAATTGCAATGGGTATGTCATTAACATGGTATAAACGTGATGACCCTTTCGGTATATCCGTTGTCGCTGCCAAATCGGTAAATCCGTGCGCGTCCATAACAGTTATCTCCGCCACATTATTCAAATTTTCGTCTGACGATAACCATGGATCTTTATAATTATCAAGCATTTGCTGGAAACTATCTTCCAATTCCTGTAATTCATTTTGCGGCGCATTTAATATCGCGTCCACAACAGTATTTAATCCCACCCTTTCGACAAATAATGCTGTACGTTCGCCGTATTTCGCGTATCGGCGATAATATTCATAATAACGGTCAGCGATGCGGATAACCGCTTCATCATCTTTTACCTGGGCAATTTTATGCGCAACATATACATGCGCGCCACCATTACCACCAATATAAATATCCCAACCGCCTTCCACCGCCACCACGCCAAAGTCTTTGATAGTTGATTCTGAGCAGTTGCGTGGACATCCGGATACACCCATTTTAAATTTTGCCGGTCCCATCACTCCGCGATATCGGTCGCCCAGTCTTTGTCCCATTGCCAACGAATCCATCAACCCGAAACGACAATGGGTAGAGCCAACACATGATTTACAGGCGCGGAAAGATTTGGTGAAAGCATGGCCGGAACCCATCTGTAACTTTCGCCATACATCCTTCAGGTCTTTTTTATCAATGGAAAAAAGGCCAATCCGGTCGGAACCAGTCACCTTTATCATGGTGTTATATTCATCTGCAACGTCGGCAAGCGCGCGCAGATGCGCACTTGTTGCCACCCCACCTGCTATGTTAGGAATTACACTATAACGCCCATCATTCTGGATATTGCCGGAATAACGGTCGTTGGCACAACGGGCATCTTTCTCCACAATATAGTCCGATTTCCAGATATAATTAAGCAGAAAATCCAATCCCATCCGGGTTTTGGAATCGTCCACTGCATCATTAATGGCGGCAAATACCTGTGAAACCGAACGAAGTGAATGTGACACTATGAAATCTGTCAGTGCCTGCCTGTCCATTGATATACCGGCAACGAAATATTTTTCCGACGGGTCAACCCGCAATTCACCAACTTCAGAAATCAACAATGCCTTAATTTTATTTTTACAATTACCGCAACCGGTACCGGCCTTGGTATTATTCATCACCTTATACAAGGTGTCATTGCCATTATGAATAGAATTTCGGATGCTGCTAGCGGATACCCCATTGCAGTCACAAATTTGCGCTTCATCTGGTATTAATTTGCCATCAACAATGGCATCACCGGTTCTGGCACCGGGGAAAAGCAGGTCTGCACGTCTCGTCGGTACCGGAATTTTCGCGGTATAATGCAACGAAATCAGGTCGGAATTAAGGTCTTCACCTACCATTACCGCACCTATTAACGTATTATTGTTCACAATTAACTGTTTATATGTGGCAGATGCCGGGTCAGCATACAACGTTATTTCATCATTTACATCCGGTTTAAATTTGCCCATGCTAATAACCGGAATATCAGACTTTAACCGTGTTGGTGTCGGTGGGGAAGGCCGGTAGATAATTTCTTCACCGCACAAAATTGCCGCCAGGGTACGCGCCTGTTCGTATACCGGCGCAACTAAACCCCATATTTGCCCCTGGTATTCAATGCATTCACCACAGGCGTAAATATCCGGGTCGCTGGTTTGCAAGTATTCGTTAACGGCAATACCTTTGTTAAATGTCAATCCGCAATTTCGGGCAAGGTCGGTATTTGGCCGAATACCGCAATTAAAAAATACCGCGTCAGTATTGATAATGGTACCATCTTTAAATAACGCTTTTGCTACCCCGGCACTGGAACCCAGCAATTCTGTTATATATGTCCCCATGACAAAATTAATGCCCAGGGCTTCCATATGCCGTTGCAGATACCGACCGGCATCCTCCGGCAATTGCATTTCCATAAGGGTTTGCATCAAATGCGATACCGTTACCCGTTTGCCCAACAACCGCAGCATCAATGCCAGTTCCAAACCTAATATGCCACCACCCACCACCGTCACTTCGTTTTTATCCAACAGATATTCTGTCACCCGGTCGACATCTTCCAATCTGCGCAACGCGAATACTCCCGGCAAATCCAGGCCATTCATAGGGGGGATAATGGGTCGCGAACCGGTAGCGATGACCAATTTATCAAAAATTAATATCCTGCCATCAGCAAGGGTGATATTTTTTGCATTACGATTAATATTCACCACCGATTGCCCTACTATCGCTGTTACGCCATTTTCGCTATACCATTCAAGGGAGTTAAGAAAAAGATCCGGCAAATCCGGTTCTTTCAGTTTGACCACCAATTTAATCCGATTATAATTACCAAATCTTTCATCACCTATCACTGTAATTGCATAGCGATTTTTATCCCGCGCGATAATCTCTTCAATTAGTTTACCACCGGCCATGCCGTTGCCTATTATTATTAACCGTTCACGTGCAAACATTTATCTTCCTCACTCTGTAAACTGATATAAATATAACATAATTTGTCTATGTATCCATGACATATATCATAATTTATAAAATATAACAGATGTTAAAAATGCAACAAGGTGAAATATAAAATTAACAGATTACATAAATGCTTTTAAAAAACATTTTTTTCGTTGTATTCAAACTATTTATTTCTGATTTCACAAGAAAATGATAAATAAAAGCTGTTTTCAAGTAAAAAAACCGGAATACTTTAAAAAATCCTTGACAAACCATGTTTAATTTTAATATTATATGGGCAAAAGAATAACCAAGTATTCCGGTAAGAATACATTTATTAAAATTAGCAATTTTTTGCTCCATAAATAAAACTATCGGGTTAACTTTTTTAGGGGGAAATATGAAAACTTTTATTAACATCATTACAACAATTTCATTGTTTATTTGGGTTGCAATGATATTTGCTAATGCTGGCCAATCAAAACCGATTTCAGGAACTATCAGTATTTCCGGTGCATGGGCAATATATCCACTCGCTGTTAAATGGAGTGAAGCATTTAAAAAACAGCATCCGAATGTTAAGTTTGAAATATCTGCCGGTGGTGCCGGTAAAGGGTTAACCGACGCAATAACCGGTGCGGTTGATATCGGAATGGTCTCCCGCGAGATAGATAAAACAGAAAAAGCAAAAGGGGCATTCCCGGTATTCATTGCGAAAGACGCGGTATTTGTCACAGTGAGTAGCAAAAATCCATCATTATCAAATTTGCTATCAAAAGGGATTTCGCTGAAAACATTTGGAAATATCTTTATTAGCAATCGTGTAACCACCTGGAAAGAAGCCGTCGGTGGCAAAAATTCACCAATACATTTATATACCCGCGCGGATGCCTGCGGTGCAGCTTCTGCATGGGCAGCAACACTGGGGAAATACAAACAGGATGATTTAAAAGGTATTGGCGTTTATGGCGATCCCGGCTTACTGGAAGCAGTGCGACGCGACCCATTAGGCCTGGGATACAATAATCTGGGATTTTTATTCAGCGGTGACAATGTTAATCCGGGAGTTGCCATTGTTCCTGTAGATGCAAATAATAATGGCAAAGTTGACCCAAATGAAAAAATTGATACCCGCGACAAAGCCTATAAGGAAATTGCTGCTGGCAGATATCCCGGTTCACGACGTGAATATTTTGTAACAAAAGGCCAACCTAACGGTTTAGCTAAATCATTTATAGAATTCGCATTGAGTAATGAAGGAACAACAGTTCTTAAAGATGTTGGTGGTTATGTACCATTATCTGACAAAGAACAGAAAGAAGAACTTGGGAGATTTTAATATTAGTCTTAACATCCATATAAACAAATTCCCCTGTCACTGCGGTGACATCCCCCTCAAGGATGGGGACATGGAAAGCCTCCCTCTTTGAGGGAGGTGTCACCGCAGTGACGGAGGGAGTAAAGCGTAATAAGTCTATGTAATGATGGAAATTACATTCTTGTCCAATTTATTTAGGTTAGGGAATAGGCGTTAGTCAACTTACATCCAATTCCAGACTACAATCCTATTCCCTAATTCTTATCTCAAAACAGGAGAAATTATGCATTTATACAGAAAAATTACAGATTTTATCGCAGCAAATACAATGTTATCAGCAACATTATTCTCCGGTTTGTTAGTAGTAAGTATCGGAGGAGCGTTGTTATATCGCGCCTGGCCATTGCTGGCTGCAAATGGATTATTCAATATTATTTTTGGCGGTCAATGGTCACCATCAAATGGTTTATTCGGATTAAAACCTTTCATAATCGGAACATTATGGGTAACAGGTTTAGCTATTATACTGGCTGTACCGGCATGCATACTGGCAGCTATTTTCCTATCTGAATATGCAGGACCCAAAACCCGAGGAATTATTAAGCCACTTATCGATATGCTTTCCGGGATACCATCTGTTGTTTACGGTGTCTGGGGTATTTTGGTGGTAGTTCCATTCATTGCTGATATTCTTGGTCCTTACGCCGCAAAACACTGGCACAATATTCATATAATCAGTACAGATTATACCACCGGTTTCAGCATCCTTGCCGGTGCAGTAGTACTGGCAATTATGATTGCGCCGGTAATTATTACTGTTGCCGACGAAGTATTGCGCGCAGTACCCCGTGAGGTGCGCGAAGTATCTTTTGCATTAGGTGCTACTCATTTTGAAACAATAACCCGGGTGGTAATACGCAAAGCACTACCCGGACTTATAGCCGCGGTAGTGATGGGAGTATCACGCGCACTGGGAGAAACTATGGCGGTGCTAATGGTAGTTGGAAATGTACCATTCTCGCCAAAATCCATCTTTGACCCGGCTTACCCATTACCGGCGCTGATAGCAAATAACTATGGAGAAATGATGTCTATTCCACTTTATGATTCAGCATTGCTGGCGGCAGCTTTTTTTCTGTTATTAATCGTATTGGTATTTAATTTGTTGGCGCGTGCAGCATTAAACTACGCGATAAAGAGAGCGGCATAAATGACAAAAAGAAAGTTAAATAATATCATTTTTAAATCTATAACATTCGGTGCAGCAGGATTGCTGGTTATAATCCTGGTGGCAATAATCAGTGTTATTACCATAAAAGGTTTAAAAGCGATGAGTTGGGAATTGATAACATCAATACCATCCGGAGGTTTTTACCTTGGGGGGAAAGGCGGCATCGCCAATGCAATAGTCGGTTCGCTTTACCTGGGAATCGGCGCCACCATACTCGCGTTGATTGTCAGTATTCCCACCGTTCTGTACTTGCGAGTATACGCTGCCCATTGGTTTGCCAATATTATCCGCACCTTGCTGGATATTCTTTGGGGTGTGCCGTCCATCATATTCGGCGCATTTGGATTCGCGCTAATGATACTTCTTGGGATGAAAGCATCACTTCTCGCCGGAACAATAACAGTGGCATTATTTGAACTACCTATTATGATTCGTTCGATTGATGAAGTGGAAGATGGTTCCCCATGAATTAGAAGAGGTGTCATACGCATTAGGAGCAACGCGGTTTGAAACGGCAGTAAAAGTAATTTTCCGCCAATCACTACCCGGTGTAGTCACCGGTTCGCTGCTGGCATTCGGACGCGGAATTGGTGATGCCG
>CAZNLA010000166.1:0-10596 GCA_964573385.1 uncultured bacterium | reverse complement strand
CGGTCCGTTATCTTCACGTGGCAACGGACGAATATCCGGTTTCCACATTGTTGTTGTCGCAATAACTATGCGGCCATTTCCGTTATCAGCAATATACACGCCATTCAAATCCGCGGTAACTGCATATGGTCTGTTCAGGCGGTCCAGGGTGCAACCTTTCTCGCCCACTACGCCAAGCCGCGCAACCAATGCGCCGGTCTTCGCGTTTAACTGGTCAACAATATTGCCGCCAGTATCGCATACATAAACGTAATCCATAGTGGAGGCGATGCGGCGAATCCCCTTGTAGTCATCTGCAGTCTTCCATGTCACGGTTTGTCCGTCCAGCGATAACCGGGTTACACCCTTTGCGGTGGCTACATATACCCCGTCCGGGGTTACCGCCAGCGCCATTACCCCCGGCAAATCTGTTTTCCATGCTGTCGGCAACGCGGTTTTATCCATCAATAATCGTCGCCATACAGTGCCGGCATTCGGGTCGGCAAATATCATATCTTTACCCCAAATCGCCGCCTGACCGATACTTTTCACATCCGGCATATTAACTTCAAAATCAAGGTGCCGCGCGGTGCCGTCATAACCGACAGCGTATCCTTTGCTATTGCGGTACAGTAATATTCTGCCTTCAATCGCCGGCACTTCGGTTATTACATTTTTACTGTGTAACGGCCCATCGCAATCCAGCAATTCGCCAATTGGCTGTTCCTTGGCAAATGATACCGGGTGCTGAACGTCGTTATTACCACCTGCGTTAAAGGCAATCCCATGCAGCGAATTTCCGTTCATTATCAATTCTTCCAGCCAAATGCCACCTATGCGCCGGGTGTAAATAAAGTTCGTTCCGTTCCATTTCGCCTCTACCACACCACTGCGACCGGCAAAGAAATATCTGTCGCCGACCTGCACCATCTGCCCAGCCATTCTGGTCTCTTCAACGCCGGAACCACAATCGCCCGGTGCAGGCTTGGTGCCGGTGATATCCATCCGGCGCACCCCGCCACTGTAACCGAAATAATAACGATATTCCCCCATTATCATCCCATCAACGGCCTCGCCCACCTTCTCACCGGTCTGCGAATATTTGCCACTCCAATTTACCCCACCGGAATGCTGGATAGAGATAGTATTGTCCGGGTCAACCTGCACTAAATGCCGCCATGGCCTGGTCGCGCCTTTTGGATGTGTCAGGGTGAATAACGGCGTTGCAACAGCAGTGACCGGGTCAACCGCAACAACCGGATAGTTCATGCCGTCGATATTGGATTGCCCTACTATCACCCTTCCCTGTTTATCCAATGTCGGCGATATAGCCCAAATTCCTGGCCCCTTTGCAATATTTTCAATGGTAATTTTGCCTGCATCTGCTGCCGCGGTCTGTATCCGGTACAACGCGCTTTTACCGGGATATGGGTTCAATGCCACAAAAAATATCGCATCGCCAACGCGTACCATCAACGACCGCGATACCAATCCGGCACCATCCGGCAACTGCAACACCGCCAAACATTTCCCATCCTGTTCACAAACCACAATCCCATCATCCGCGCCGGCCAGGTACAACCGTCCCCGCGCATCCGCCGCAATACCGGTATAAAACGCATACGGCACCGGCTTATCCGACAAACCACCGGTATTCCCCAACACCCCAACCACCTTCAACGCAACCGGCGCATCAGCAGCAAAGCCGGCAAACACCAGCACAAATGACAACAACACAGCAAAAAATACCCGCATAAAAATCTCCTCACATTTTCAATAAATATTGCTTAACCCATTAAATAAAATTGTACGTTTACAAAAGATGAATGTCAATGAAATTTCGGCAAACACCAGTCGTTATATTATTAGACAGGCAGAGTTGGTATCTGTTTTTATAAGTGGGTAAGTTTTAAAATACAGAGGCAATTGCAAAACCTGCATGAATTGTAGGGAATGCCGTCCCCGGCATTCCGTTAATAGGGAGTTTCTATATCAAAGAGGAATGCCGGGGACGGCATTCCGTATAGAGAAAATTGTAATTATCGGGTTTTGCAAAAACTTGTACAGATTAAATATTAAACAGAACGGTAACCCAGTGAAATAAGATTAAATTATAAAAATAACATGGATAATTATTTATCACCAGCAATAAATACTGGATTATGACATCTGGTTCGTGGTATACTACACCCTACTAACCTTATACAATATATTAATCAATACTAAAGTGGAGGTGCGATAGGACGATATGCGATATTCTGATCTTTTTAAGTTAAACTCAATTAAAACAGTAATTGAGTTTAATCAAGCTGTGAAAATATTGCAGGAAGTATCGGATTTTGTACAGTTTTATGATATTGCTAAAGACTTGGCTTCTACTGAGACTGCGCAACCTGAATTTAGTTGGGATGAGTAGGAAGGTAGTATGAGTATTCCAGAATCGCAATTTAGCGAGGACAAACAGTCACTTGGAGAAATGAAATCTATTGTTGAGACAGTGGCTGCGTTTGCCACCTGCGAGGGTGGTACGATTCGTGTCGGCATTAAACCCACCGGTGAACGTATTGGTGTTGAAATCGGCCGAACCACCCTGGAAGACCTGGCACGCGATATCAAGTTGAATACCGACCCGCCGCAGTTCCCGTCTATTACTTTTGATAACCCGGAGAAGTCCGCCGTGATCTCAATTCGGATTGACGCCAGTCCGGTGAAGCCGGTCTTTGCCTACAATCGACCATTTAAACGCGTCGGTCGCACTAATCAGCGTTTATCACGAGAAGAAGTCAAACGACTGATGGAACAGACGGAAGGACGCACCTGGGACACTCTCCCCTGTGCCGGTTTTACGCCAAAGATGATAAATGATGATGCTATACGCGAATTTCTGCGCCGTGCTGGGCAGGATACCAGCACCGATGCCATGACGGTACTGGAGAATTTGTCGTTGCTCACCACCCACGGCGAGATATGCAATGGGGCAGTTCTTCTATTTGCGGCAAACACCCAGCGATTCTTCCCTGAATCACTGGTACGTTGCGCACGTTTCGCGGGTACAACATCAGTCACCTTTATCGACCAAGTAACCATAACCGGCACCGCTCTTCACCAACTTGATGAAGCACTGAGATTTGTTACCCGCAATACGCGCCAGAGTCTCCGTATTACCGGTAAGGCCGAACATGAAACCATTCCCGAATACCCGCTTGATGCGGTGCGTGAAGCCATCGTAAATGCTATCTGCCATCGTAATTATACCGAAACAGGTAATATACAAGTGCGGATTTATGATGATCGGTTCGAGGTATGGAACCCCGGTACACTTCCGCCGGGTTTAACCTTCGAGGCACTATATTCCGAACATGCCACCCGACCACGCAATCCCCGATTTGCCAACGCCCTGCACCATGCCAATGTCATGGAAAAGTGGGGGACCGGTACCCTTAGAATGATTCAGGCGTGCAAAGACCGAAACCTGCCACTTCCCGAGTTTACCTCTGAGACTGGCAACTTCATAGCGCGGATGAGACAACAGGTTTCTATCAACGCACTTCCACATTACCATGACCTAAATCAACGTCAGCAAGAAGTTCTCCGTTATGTTCGGGAAACAGGACATGTAACAATCAAAGATTATATGAAACAATATGACATTAGCAGACGTCAGGCACATCGTGACTTAGATGAAATGATACAACATGATTTCTTTATCAGGGTAGGTGGTGGACGGTCTTCGTATTATGAATTAGTGTCTTTATTAAAGAAACCAAACATAATCTGGGATTAAACGTAATTTATACATTTATGGCATGATTATGGCATGATTAGATATGATTATGGCATAATTACACGCTCACAATAAGATAAGCGATGGCATGATTAAATAGGATTATGGCAGGATTATGGCATGATTATACTTTTACAACATGATGACAGGATAATACGGGTTTATGGCGGGAAATGCCGGGAATCCACGTTCACAACATGATGTGTAATGGCAGGATTATGGTTTATAACACAGACAATTTAATAATGTGGTGCCCATCATTGCAAGCCTGGGTTCGAGTGCTGGAACAGCAGGAGCTTTTCGGCAAAATCACCGCATTGGTATTGCCAGAAGGTAAATTTTATCATGGTATTCTGTCCGGTTGTATGGATGCATTTATTATAGACGAACAAAATTTAGAAATGGTGAATATTAGCACAATTTATCTATAAGACGTACGGTAGGGGAGATGTCCTCATCTCCCGCGACGATACATTTTTCATATAAATCAGATGGTTTTATCGACAAAATATCTATTCAAATATCGTACTACACAAGAAAAAGGTCGTTGTTACGCTTTTTATATTCTTTTACCGATTCTATCGCGGGAGATGAGGACATCTCCACTACCATACCAGCCAATATTTGTGAATATATAAAAATAAAAAAACACCAAACTCACCCCCCGGTAACCACCACCGTTTTTTTTCACCTGCCAACTTTTAGACCAAATATATATATATTCTCAAAAACAAAAAAAATCCCCAACAAATTTCATCTTGACACTGTTTGACAGTGTCAAGATGTGGTATAATATATTCAGCCACCCCAAAAATCGGGTTTGGGGGGTTGAAAGTGGGGGTGTTATGGAAATCTCTTTGGCGGAGTTGACTGAGCTTAGCGGGGTGCCGGCGCGGACTATCCGTCTCTATATCGCCCAGGATATCTTGCCGCCGCCGTTGCGCGCTGGCAGGCAGGCTGCTTATGGTGACGAACATCTGGAGCGGTTGCGGCAGGTTAGGCAGTTGCAACGGGACGGGTTGACGTTGGCGGATATCCGGGTGCGGTTTGCCGCGCCGGAGGACATAAAAGAGATAGAGATGCCGGTGGCATGGGCAGCATACCATTTATCGCCAGATGTGACGGTGATGGTGAAGAGCGATGCCGCACCGTGGCGGCTGAAGCGCATTCGCAAGGCGCTGGCCGCGTTTGCAAACCAAATTGAAATTATTGCGAAAGGAGCGAATGATGAAGGCAACGAGTAATGTACAGGGATTTGGCCCACAAGGCGTAGGAACGGAGAAGAAAATTAAATTGGCGATGGAGGATTTGTGGCTTGGCGGTACCCTGACCCCGCATGGCGGAAGGCTGGTGGTAAGGCATATTTTCCAGTCGGCCGAGACCGAGCCATTGGAAGTGGTTTATTGTTTCGCGCTGCCAAAGGACGCGGCGTTGCGCCAGTTCGTCATCAGTGGTGATGATTTTGAGGTGAAGTCGGAACTGCGCCCGGTGGAAGAGGCGCGTAAGGTATACGAAGAGGCTATTTCTGATGGACACACCGCATCGATGGCGCAGGTTTACCGTGATGGCATTGTTAACCTGACAGTTGGCAACATACGACCGGGGGAGATTATACGGGTGCATCTGGAACTGGTCGCCGGGGTAGAACTGAAAAATGATGGTTTCCGCTTCCGTTTCCCCTTCACCATGTCACCATGTTACCACGCCGATGCCCGGACTGGTACTGACGATGGCAAGGGTATTATAGAATTGCCGGAGGACAAGTTTGGCGATGTTATGCTGCCACCATGGAAACTGGACGGTAAGGGATTGCATACGGTGGGTTTTGGTTTGGATATTCAGCATCCTGCCGGCGCCGCCACCATATCATCAGTATCGCACCCGATTGCCGTAACCGCGCAGACCAGTAAAACCGTTGTTGCATCGGCGCTGGACAGTGAAACACCCGACCGCGACCTGGTGCTGGATGTTAAGATTGATGTAAACCGCCCCGCGCTGTATACCGGCATTGACGGCGAAGGCGTAGGACGGATAGCGGCAGTTTTGCCTTCCAACGCGTTTGGCAAGGTGACAAATAATCCGCGCAAACTGGTTTTTCTGGTCGACCGTTCCGGGTCAATGGGTGGCAAACCGATTGAACAGGCGAAGCAGTCATTGAAAGCATGCGTCAGCGCTCTGGATGGTTATGATCTCTTCAGCATTATTATATTTGGCAGCGACATAGAGCATCTGTATAAAAAGATGTCGATCGCGGATGAGAAAATGCGTGGATCCGCGTTTCGCTTTATAGAAAGCATTGATGTAAGTGGTGGTACCGAGTTGGAACCTGCATTGATGGCGGCGGCAAAGTTATTAGGTGGTGAAGGCGACATATTGCTGATGACGGATGGCGAAGTATATGGCGGTGACGAGATAATAGCGCGATTGGCAAAACTGCAGGTGCGTATACATGTATTGGGAATAGGTAGCGCCAGCCAGGATAGATTTTTATCACAAATGGCAAGACAAAGCGATGGAGTATGCCGTTACATGACCCCGCGCGAACGGGTGGATATCGCGGCACTGGAACTATTTAACGCCATCGGCAACCCGACAGCAACAGCAGTTACAGGAACGGTATCACCGAACGGCAAAATTATGCCCACCCCACCGGCACTAGTATATGACAACGCGCCATGGACATGTTTCGCGTCGATACCCGGCGCAAAAGATGGTGAGTTTAAGCTGACATGGATATCAGATAACAAACAACAGAATTTATCCCTGCCGGTAAACTTTGCAATAGGGAATGACGGCGAAACCATAAAATTGCTGCAGGGGGCACGGTTAATCAGCGATATGGAAGCAAGCATGCATGGCAATTACGGAAGCAGAACACAAAAACGCGATAACGACCGACAAAAAGAATTGCTGAAAAAACTGAGCATGGAATACGGATTGGCATCGCAGGCAGTAAGCCTGGTGGCAGTGGTAATAAGACCAGGAGACTCCATCGGCCAGATTCCAATTACAAAAGTAGTTCCGTTAGGCCTGCCGCAGGACATGGATGAAGACGCATATTTTAAGCAAAAAGATAACAATGTATTTTATTCACTTGCATCAAGTAACATTAGTTGTTGCATGATACAACCGAAACACAGATTGGCAGAAAGTGGTACTAAGCTTAAGGAAGAAATGTTAATTTTTGAGAATTGTGAAGATGACAATTTCTTTAAGGTGCCAGATTGCATTTTGAGCAATGAAATATCCTCATCAACACCAGAAGACTACATGGTGGAAATTGCCGGGAAAATACTGCCGGATGGTGGTATGCCGGGAACCACCCCGCAAGACCGTCTGGAAAAATCAATAATAGCAATGCTGGCCTTCGCCGCCTGGGCCAACACCGGCAGCACCGCTTTCAACATGCATCAAAACAGACTGTTAAAATTCCTGGAAAATCAGAACATATCAGGTTTGGATAAAATGATAAGTAACCTGGTAACAAACGCATGCGCGGCAACAATAACCAGCAATGTAAAGCACGAAGCGATAGAGATGGCGATAGCCGTGATAATTAACGGTGACAAAGCCGACATAAAAAAGATATCAGGATTGATTTGAGTTTATATTGATAGGTGGGATGAGCAGGATATTTAAGATTCTGCTTATCCTGCTTAAAAATGTAGAAAAAATAAAATATTTAAAAAAACAAAACAAAATTCTAAGTGACCGATTTTGACACCATGACAGGTAATAATAAGAAAGTATAGATTAAAAAGGAGACTCAAATGACACTTCCATTTTTAGCGGATCGTCCTAAAGAGGACAACACATTTATTCTGGGAATAACTAATATGGTTATTTTGACAAGTGCGGTAAAAGAGGGATTGATTAAAGATGATGACCTTGCCCACGTGCCCGAGGTTATGATGCTTTTAATGAATCTTGCCGGCGAACTTCGCGATGATCTATATAAATATCATAAAGATACAAACCAGTCGTTGAAGTTTCCGAACATCCAGAAGTTCTTCAGCTATGCCTTTGCGAAAGGCGCGGAATCCGCTTATTTGTGGAACGAAAGTTCGGATGGCAAAATTACT
The DNA here is from genome assembly GCA_964573385.1 of uncultured bacterium. GTDB lineage: Bacteria > Armatimonadota > Hebobacteria > CAIYQO01 > CAIYQO01 > JBAXQQ01. Next base: position 2,751 of record CAZNLA010000166.1, on the reverse strand, counting down.
TTTAGTTATCACCCAGATGACGCGATATCCGGGAAAGCCGGTGCGCAGGTTAGTACAGAATTTGAGGCTGTTATTACAAATGGGATGCTTATCTCCGGCGATGTATTCTGCGACTTTCAGGATAAAGTATTAATGGACAAAGATTACATATTTACCGAAAATGGCCGTTGGATAGCTGACGCCATAGCCAGCGGATTTTTCTGGTTGTCATGTGTCGGCATGGACTACGGTATGAATTACCTTGGTTTCCCATAAATGATTTTATACTGGCAATTGCTAATAAGCAAAATTGAATATTAAAAGAGGATACAACATGAAGATTCTATACATTATCATCACGTTCATATTAATTATGATATCTACTCAACTATATGCTAAAGATATTGAGACACCAATAGTTGAAGGAAACTTCGGCAATTCTGTCTCAAGCATAACTGGAAATGATGGAAGATTAATTATTTATCCAACTTCATGGACAAATTCACAGGGAGAAGATGGACGGACAATTGCATATCCATTGAGTTGGACAACTAGTGAAGGTGGAGATGGTCGAAAAATCGCATACCCATATAACTGGACAACTAGTGAAGGTAGAGATGGTCGAAAAATTGCATATCCATATAATTGGACAACAAGTGAAGGTGGAGATGGTCGAAAAATTGCATATCAATATAATTGGACAACAAGTGAAGGTGGAGATGGTCGAAAAATTGCATATCCATATAATTGGACAACTAGTGAAGGTAGAGATGGTCGGAAAATTGCATATCCATATAATTGGACAACAAGTGAAGGAAAAGACGGTCGTAAAGTAACATATCCATATAATTGGACAAATAGTGAAGGAACAGACGGTCGGAAAATTGCATATCCATATAATTGGACAACAAGTAATGGTAAAGACGGTCGAAAAATTGCATACCCTACAGAATGGACAGATAATAAAAGTGGTGGTGATGGTCGAAAAGTTGCTGTACCATCTGTTAATCCCGTTCAAATGCGATTTGAACAACCTGATCTTGTAAATCTTATATTAGATTTGAAAAACGACAAGGAAGCATCTAATTTTGCCATTTATTCATGGGTTAACCAGCAAGATTAACATTAAAAATCTAAACTCAATAAATATAGAAAATAGGAGAATATTAAAGTGAAAGACTTAAAATCAATAATCCTCAACAACATTCAACCTGATGATGATCCCATGGTTCCTATCAGGGGTAAATATGTCGGATATCCAATTGATGAGAAGAAACTTATTCAATGGCAGTATACAAAAAAAAATAAAGTCAAATGTTGGGAGAAAAAATATCATAATAATAAATATCGCGTAAGATTATTTATTTCAGAAGATGGCATATTAACTAATATAAGATGTGCAACTAATGATATCGGTTTAATATTTGCGTCAAATTATGATACATTTGATTTTTACAACAAATTTTTCAAGAGTAGTAGAACTATGAATTGGATAATGTATAAACCAACACCTGAAATTGTTAATGAGGTTCAAGAAATCTTATCATCTCTGGTGATTGTGCCAACCACTTCTAATCTAACAAAAGAAGCTGAATCACTTTTAAAACGGGTGGAAAAGTATAATTTTGAGAGTTACGACAATAATTATCCTGTTGAAATTTATTTAAGTGCTGTTGCAGAAACTATTATGCCATATGATCATGAAAATGCGTTGATATTATTAATGTCATGTTTGCGTCATAGTGATAATGCACACAGATATCAACTTATGGATGCGCCATTTTTATATAAACATCTTTATTTGCATGGTGAATGCATTAATACTATTCGAACTGTTATGGAAAGAGTGGATATTGATTTACTAACTGCAAATGGTATTACTAATATAGGCAATTGTCTCTGTGATTATTTGCATAAGCCATTAGAAGCTTTTGAATGTTTTAAACATGCTATTTCAATTGATCCTGACCTTATTCAACCACGACAAAATATTTGGATTGCCGGAAAAAAAATTATAGAGCATCATCTTAAAGCAAGGTCTTTCGCAGATGGAGTAAAAGTATATGAAGAAGCATGCGAAATTGGCACAGGATACTACACTTTAAAAGGACATGGATTCTGGTCATATGTTGGAATGTCATATGAAGGTATAGGTGATTTTAAACAAGCTGAAAAATTTTATTTAAAAGTCCTGGAAACACATCCATATTGTGATATAGCTGAACCAGGATATAATCGTATAAAATCCGGTAACGGTGGTAAAGACAGTGAAGGGTTGATAGAGGCCATTAATACCATAAAATTAGATTCTTTATTAGATATAGATGTTGATTATTGAAATAAAATTTAATATTTATATCGATAGTGCCAATTACTGATCAAATTAAAGGAGCTTTCAAATGACATCAATTAAACAAATTTTAAATGGTCAACCCCATGAATATTATTGTATTACATCAAAATCAAATGGTGTAAATAAACTACTAATACCCCATTTAATTACAGATAAAATGATATATGTTGACCGGGTGATTCGTATCTTTTCATCTCAGTCATTAGCAAAAAACTCCTGTAAAAAAGGTGAAAGTATCTTCAGTTTAATTTGTCTGGGATGTTTTCTGAATATCATGCGCTCAAATCTTAAAGTTAATAAAATGATATTAGATGACCAATTTAACTGTGATGTTGTCGCCTGGAGAACTCCATGTCAGACAACTTCGATATTTAAGCACAACAACCATGAGTATTACATGGAAGGTTGCAGAGAATCCG
>CAZNLA010000165.1:0-10617 GCA_964573385.1 uncultured bacterium | reverse complement strand
ATAAAAAGAAAGCAGATGCAGCAGTTACAGCGTTAATTACCGGCGTGAACTCGCTAAAAACTGAAATAGCCGGCAGAAGTTGGTGGAGCGAATATTGGCGAAAATGTGCCATAATAAATATACCAAATGATAAATTGCAAATGCTGTATAACTATGGCATGTATAAATTCGCGATATTAACTAATCCTTCCGCGGTGCCGGCAACTTTGCAGGGACCATGGGTCGAAGAATATCAAATGCCACCATGGAGCAACGATTATCATTTTAATATTAACGTACAAATGTGTTATTGGCCGGCGTTTTTAGGTAATAAGGTTGAACATTTATTGCCGTTATTTAAAATGGTGATGAGTTGGAAAGAATCCCTGCGCGAAAACGCAAGAAAATTTTTAGGTATTAATGATGGTTATATGTTACCCCATGCCGTTGATGACCGCGCGGTATTTATGGGCGGATTTTGGACAGGTGCAATAGACCATGGTTGTACAGCATGGGTAGCGCAAATGATGTATCGTTATTACCTGTGCACCCGTGATATTGAGTTTTTAAAAGAAACCGCATTCCCATTTATGAAAGGCGCCATGCGTGTATACGAGGAGATGTTGGAAAAGGTTAACGGTGAATGGCAGTTGCCGGTTTCTGTATCACCGGAATATCGTGGTTGTTCTCCGGATGCCTGGGGTGTAAACGCAAGTTTTCAATTGGCATGTATTCACCGTTTATGCGAGGATCTGTTAAGCGCGTCGAAGGAATTAGGAATTGAACCGTGCGGTATATGGCAGGAAATTAATAATGAATTGCCAAAAGCCTGTTTGATAGGCAATGATAAATCCGGCAGTAATTCCGGTTGGCCCAGTGGCAGAACAAAATTAATGGGTGACGAACAGATTGCCCTGTGGCAAGGCGTACCATTAGAGGAAAGCCACCGACACCATAGCCACATGGCGGGGGTCACTCCATTTGATATAATAGAGATTGACGCCGACCCGGAATGGCGTAACATAGTGGCAAGAACAATGAATAAATGGATATATCATGGCACCGGATTATGGTCCGGTTGGTGTGTTCCATGGGCAGCAATGTTATATCTCCACTTCAATTTGCCCGACCCGGCGGAATTATTGTTGGAAAATTGGATGCGGGTATTTACAAACGTAGGTCATGGCACCCTGCACGATGCGGATATCCCGGGTTTCACCCTTTTCGGACAGGCAATTGATAATATCGGTAAACCGAAGAATGGTGAAATAATGCAAATAGAGGCAGGAATGGCAGCTGTTGCGGCAATCCAGGAGATGATGACCCATGCACGCCGTGGTGTTCAATACTTCTTTACCTGCCCCACCAGATGGAAAAATGCTGAGTTTAAAAATATGCTGGCAGACGGTGGTTTTTTAATAAGTGGAAAAGTCGAGAATTATAAGGTTCAACAGATAGTAATCAGAAGCAAGTTCGGCGGAAAAATAAAATTCATGAATCCTTTTAAAGCCAACGCCGTCATGACCACATCCGGTTCAACAATCCCCTGTTCCGCAGGAATAAATGAAATAGAAATGAAAGCAGGTGGGGTAGTGACGATAAAGGGTGAGTAGTAAACTGATATCCAGTAAGTTCCATTAAACAGGACTTTCGCTTTCAAATAGAAATTTGCTAAAAATGGCCGATTCGACAGTCTCAGCGACCGGTCACTGAGACTGTCGAAGTGACCTTAAGCGTAAGTTCCATTAAACAAAATTACGGACCGTCATTACATGATGGTCCGTAATTAATTAATTAATTCAATCAATCAATCAAATATTTATTACATATTCCGTTTATCAATAACCCGCTTTGCTTTGCCCTGGCTACGTTCTAATGTTTGTGGTTCAACTAACTTTACTCTAACTGATAATCCTAATGCGGAATGAATCTTTTTTGCCAGGTGTTGTTGCAGTTCTGACATTTTGCTCAGACTGCTTTGTCCTTCGGCGAATAGTTTTTCGGATACTTCTACCCATACTTCCAGTGTATCCAGTGAGCCATCGCGGGTGATTACCAGCAGATAATGTGGTGATGTGCCTTCTGTTTCCATTAAAACATGTTCTACCTGGGTGGGGAAAACATTTACACCGCGGATAATCAGCATGTCGTCGGTACGTCCTTTTACTCTGGACATTCTGGCGCTTGTACGTCCGCATATGCACTTTTCGGTGGTAATCATTGTCAGGTCGCGGGTGCGGTATCTTATTACGGGCAGGGCTTCTTTCCATAATGGTGTTACAATTAATTCGCCAATTTCGCCTTCTGCCACCGGTTCACCAGTGTCAGGATTTAATAATTCCCACAGGAACATATCTTCCGCGATGTGCATGCCGGATTTCGCGATTTCACATTCTCCGCTGAATCCCGGTCCGCATAATTCGCTCATGCCATAATTATCTGTCGCGCTTAAACCTAATTCGTACTGAATGCGGGTTCGCATTCCTTCTGTCCACGGTTCCGCACCGAATAATCCTAATTTTAATTTAACATCTGTACCTAACACTAAACCACGATTATGGACTTCTTCTGCAAGATGCGCGGCATAGGAAGGGGTTGAAATAAGAGTACTGGTTTCAAAATCCTGCATGAACATCAATTGTCGGTCGGTATTGCCGGATGATACCGGTACAACTGTTGCGCCTGCCCTTTCCAAACCATAATGTAACCCGAATCCGCCGGTAAACATGCCATAACCAAATGAAATTTGCGCTATATCGTCAGGGGTAACGCCCGCCAGTGACACCATGCGTGCCACCAGGTCTACCCAGGTATCAAGGTCGTTTTTCGTGTATCCCACCACGGTAGGTTTGCCGGTGGTTCCACTGGACGAATGGATGCGGGTTAATTCGTTTTTGGGTACAGCAAACATGCCGAAAGGGTAGGTGTCATGAAAATCGCTTTTAGTGGTGTATGGCAACAGGCGGACATCATCCAGAGTTTTAATATCAGATGGCGTAATGCCAGCCTCATCCATTTTTGCGCGGTAATACGGTACTTTTGCGTAACTATATTTAACCGTTTCCTGCAACATGGAAAGTTGCCGTGCATTAATATCAGCACGGCTTGCGCATTCCCATTTTTCATTCCAAATTATATGTTTTCTTTCAGACATTTTACAGATACCTTTACATATTCTATTTACAGTGTTTTCGCTCTCAAAGAGAAATTTGCTTAACAATGGTCGCTTCGACAGGCTCAGCGACCGGTCACTGAGCTTGTCGAAGTGACCTTAAGCGAAAGATTTGTACTTAAATACTTTCAAATCCGCCGGTTGATTCTTCTACGGCAGTTTCATCTTTGCTGAATACCTTTTCGATATGTTCAGCGGACATTGGTTTTGTCATTAAACTGACAATTGGTACGACTATCATCGGCAGGAACATGGTAATTGCGCCGGCAAATGGCACACCTGCTGAACCCCATGCGTTAAATAATACAATAGCACAGGTCAGTCCTACAATTATACCGGCAAATACACCCGGCAATGTTGTACGCCGCCAGAATAAGCCATAAATATATGGCGCCAGGAATACACCGGCAAGTGTGGACCATGAAATAACCATCAGGTTTACAATGAAAGTTGGTTTTTCCAACGCGAAATACAGGGTAAGTCCGACGAATACCGCGCATAAAATACGCATTAATTGCATGGTCTTTTTCTGGTTGGCGTGACGGTCAACAAATGCGCCATATACATCAACTGCTATCGCGGAACTGCTAACTAACACCAGAGACGATAAACTGGACATTGACGCGGAAAATACCATCAGAACAATGATTACAACTAACAGTTCAGGTAATCCGACAGTTGTAATAAAATGTGGCATAATTTTATCAAATATTGGTCCTTTAGGTCCCATTAAATCAGCGGGAAGGCCGGTATTGTAAAAAATATGGGTTAAAGCACCACTGTAATATGCACCGAAAGCCATGAATAACGCAAAGATACTGGCGATGGTCATGGCGCGTTTGATATCCATTTTGCTGCGGATAGAATAGAATTTTTGTACCATCTGCGGCAGTGACCATGGGCCAAAACTGGTAATTAGCACCAGTGAAAGCAGTGTGAGCCAACCGGGAACAGTGACAGTTAAGAAACCGGTACCGAGGATTTTTGTTGCTTTTTCCGCTAGTCCCGGTGCCATAGACGGGTCAATCATTAAGGTATTGGTTGCAACAGCAAAACCACCGACTTTATCTGCCAGCAGATAAACCATCAGCATAACACCAATGAACTCAATAATTCCTCTGATAAAGTCACTTACTGCTACCGCAAAATACCCACCCATCACCAGATATACACCGGTGAGCAAGGTCAGGAATATAACGGTCATGTTATAATCTAATTTAAGAGTCATTTCAAATAAATAACTTAATCCCATCATAACAGACGCAGAATATGGAACCAAAAATATGAAGATAACGATTGCGGATAATACCTGTAAGATTTTGCTGTTGTACCGCGCGGCCAGGAACTCCGGCATGGTAATCGCGTTCAGTTTTGTCGTCATCTCGCGGGTACGTCCTGCCAGTACCATCCATGCTAAAAGAGTGCCGACGATTGTATTTCCCAACACTATCCACATGGTATGTATGCCAAATCCCCAACCTAATTTACCGGCGTACCCAATAAATAAAACGGCAGAGAAGTAGGTGGTACCATAAGCAAATGCGCTCATCCATGGGCCAAGTGACCGGCCACCCAGGAAAAAATCACCGATATTTTTTGTCTTTTTCATGGACCAATAACCGATTGCCAGCATGATAAGAACATAAATAATCAGGATAATCATTTGTGTGATGTTCATGATAAAACTATAACTCCTTCAATTCTTCAGGCGTTACCAGAGCAATGCCTTCTTCAGTTAATACAGCTTCGCCTGCATTGACATCCTCAACACCAAATGCAATTAACGATTGCACAATGGCGTAAGAATATTCAACATTTAAACCTTTGGTAGAAAAACCTGCCAATGCGCGCGCCAAACCACCCGGATTATCCGGGACACGCGCTAAAATAATCGGGGCTTCATGAACAGTGAATTTTGCACCACGAAGCGCGGATACTGCACCTGCTTCGTCATTCACCAATAACCGCAAAATACCAAAATCTGCGGTATCTGCTACAGAAAAACCACGGATGTTTATTCCCGCCTCACCTAATATACGGGATACTTCCGCTAACCGACCGGCGGTATTATCTAAAAAAACTGATAACTGTGTAACCGGCATAAGATACCCCCTTAATAACTTAATTACTGAATAGTCACTTAATATTTTATCCTTTTTTTAAAAGATACCTGCAAAAATTTTATTTATTTTCTAAAATTATATATAAAATATTAGTTAATAAAAGTTAAGTAAGTGGATTAAATGACGGGTGAATTGTATTGTGACAATGGTGTAACATCGTTTATTTTTAAAAAAAATAGCCACGGAGTGGAGACATAATAGGTAACCCTATGTGCAAGCTTCACACTTATACACATTTATTAAAATCATTGTATTAACAATGATTTTGACTCCGTTAGGAGTCGGATGTTTATAGAAATAGCTTCAAAATAGATATAACGACCCCAGAGTGGGTCGAATGTAAGGTGTAGCAACGATATATTTATAATTGAAAAATTGCTGGTAATTATATCCGACCCACTCTGGGGTCGATTAGCTTATATTAATTCAAGTTCTATAAATATCTGACCCCATCCGGGGTCAAAGCTATTTTGATATATATGTGTATAAGGGTGAGGCTGACGCTTGGGGTTACTCATTATGTCGCCACTCCGTGGCTAATATATATTGAAATAGGCAGAATTCGGTTGAACCTAGTAGAAATCGATTTGATTTCGAATACAAGTTAAGTGACCTTTATAAAAATCCTGACTTTTTTTGTACGGATTTGGTTACTAACGGCCTAACCCCAACCTAACAAATCATTAATATAATATTTGCAGGATAAATCAAAGATTTTCCGAATTATTTATTATGCCATTGGCATGAAGAGAGGTATTTTATGCAAGAGAATCGCGTCATTGACGACCTGCCTTTGTTGTTGGACGTTTTACCGCAGCATATCCGCGAAATATTACTGCGTTTACCACATATTGATACATTGTTAGAGGTTATTCTGGACTACGGTCGCGAACCGGAAGCGCGTTTTCCTGGTACCTTTGAAACTATCTCTACCATCCCTGTAACTATGGAAGATTTGGATAGCGTGGTGGAACGTATTGGCGATTTTGGCGATGATAACCGTGCCGGTATCCCCCGCACTCTGCACCGTATTTCCGCATTGCGCAATCGCGTCGGGCGGGTGGTGGGCCTTACCTGTCGGGTGGGTCGCATGGTTTATGGCACCATCGATATCATTCGTGATGTGGTTGAAGAAGGACATTCGTTGCTGCTATTGGGACGCCCTGGGGTGGGGAAAACTACAAAACTGCGCGAGATGACCCGGGTATTGGCTAATGAATTGCAGAAACGTGTTATAGTAGTGGATACTTCAAATGAAATTGCCGGCGATGGCGATATACCACACCCGGCAATTGGCCGTGCCCGGCGCATGCAGGTACCACGTGTGGCGCAACAGCATAACGTGATGATAGAAGCGGTGGAAAACCATATGCCGGAAGTTATCATTATCGATGAAATTGGTAATGAAGCAGAGGCGATGGCGGCACGCACCATTGCGGAACGCGGGGTGCAATTGATAGCCACTGCCCACGGCACCACCCTGGATAACCTGATGCAAAATCCTACCCTGAACGACCTTGTAGGTGGCATTCAGGCGGTAACCCTGTCAGACGAGGAAGCACGCCGGCGCGGCACGCAGAAAACGGTATTGGAACGCAAATCACCACCCACATTTGATGTGTTGGTGGAAATGGTGGAACAGGATAAACTGGCGGTTTACCATAATCTGGCGGATATTGTTGATCGCAAATTGCGCGGTGGAAGCCCGGCACCGGAGATGCGTATATTAACAGCAGAGGGTGATGTTGAAAAGTTGGAATCACCGGTAAAGTTTGAAAACGAAGAAGATACCGAGGAATGGGGTGACTACGAAGGATATTTGGATTCACATAAAGCCGCGGATATCTCGCCGGAAAAATCTATTTACATATTCCCATACGGTGTGGCACGCAACAAACTGGAACGGGCGATAAATGAAATAGGGGTGAATGCCCTGATAGCACGCCGGATGGAAGATGCCGACGTGATAATAGCGGTGAAACAACAGGAACGTCGCGACAGTGGCAAACTGGCACAGGCAATGCACCACGGCGTACCGGTACACATCATCCGCAACAACACCTACCAGCAGATAATGAATGCCCTGTATGATATGTATAAAATGAGCCAGAACGGCGGTGGCAGCGACCACGACGCCATCCGGGAAGCCCGCGAAGCCATCCGCGAAGTTCTTGCTACATCACGACCCATTGAACTGTCCCCTCGCAATGCGTACCAACGCCGATTGCAACACAAATTAGCCATGCAATACCACCTGCATTCAGAAAGCGTAGGGACAGAACCAATGCGCCATGTGAGAATCTGCAAATGAAGGGTGAATAGTGAAATTTAGAAGGGTTAAATTTTTTATTATGACACAGAGATGCACTGAGGAGACACAGAGATACACGGAGAGTTTTGAATAGTGAAGAGTGAAATTTTGAAGAGTGAAAATTATAATTATTGGGTAGCAATAGAAAGATGTCATTTCAAATTTGGCAATTTTGATTCAATTTGTTGAGTATTTTTTGGGGGAAATTATGGTATAATAGTGTTTGTTAATCATGTTATCATTGATAGTGAAATAAACCTGTTTCATCCAACATTAAAATCATAAATATAAGATTTCAGACAAATAAGTTTTATCCATCAAATTTGTCACTTTTCTGGTGTATCATAATAATTTTATAAAAAATATATAGTGTTTCAGAAGGATACTTGGCACTATATGGCGAATTGCGTTATACTAACTAAAATATTTTCTGTCAAACAATCATGACTGTCGCTTTTGGTTTTGGGTTATATCGGATGTTATAATTAATACCCGGTTATATGAATAGCTATAATGGCTGAAAGTGAAGTTTTGCGTGTTGCAGTTGGGAGCATAAAAAAGTGAAGTTTACATGTACTAAGAAAGCATTATCAGAAGCACTCCACAGTGTATCAAGAGCAGTAGCCAGCAAAAGCACCCTGCCGATTTTAAGCAACGTTTTGCTTGAAGTTAAGGAAGGAATGCTTAAATTAGTCACCACTGACCTGGAAATGGGGTTAACCTGTTCTATTCCACTGGAGAGATATGAAGAAGGATCAGTAACCGTACCTGAAAAGATTTTACAGGACGTTGTTAGTGGTTTTGGTGATGCCAATGATGTGACAGTCAGCGATGACGAAAGAAGTATGCTGACGGTTACTGCAGGTAAATCGAGTTATACCATTCACGGATTGCCGGCAACTGAATACCCATTGTTACCACAGGTTAATTCCAATATTGCCATTAATATTGAAAGTGGCGTTTTTAAAGACCTGATTAAAAAAGTTATCTTTGCGGTAAGCACTGACGAGGGACGCGCGGTATTAACCGGTTGTTTCTTAAGTTGGGATGGCACCATGTTAACGGCAGTTGCCACTGACACCCACCGTTTGGCGGCAAAAAGGGTTAAAGCCAGGGGTGAAATGGTAGAAGCGGTATCAATAGTAGTGCCGGAAAGATCAATGAATGAATTGATGCGATTACTGAACAGTGGTGCTGAAAATGTTGAGATTCATATATCAGAAAATCAGGTAAAGTTCGTATTTGCTCATATCAGCATGGTTTCACGGTTGATCGAGGGTACTTTCCCTCCGTTTGAACGTGTTATCCCGGCGGAATCAAATAAAAGACTGGTTATTAACCGCGAAGAGTTATTGGACGCCGTGCGCCGTGCCAACGTAGTTGCCAGTAAAGAAAACAACAAAATTGTTATCAAAGCCGAAGAAAATAAATTATCAATTACTGCCCGTACCGGTGATATCGGTGAGGCAAATGAAGAAATTGATGTTTATCTGGAAGGCGAACCAATTGAAATTGGGTTCAACGCGGACTTTTTACGTGATGTATTACAGGTTTTATCCTGTGATACGATAGAGTTAGGCCTGACTGCACCGTTAAGTCCGGGTCTTTTAAGATCTGCTGATGAAGCGGAATTTAATTATGTTGTAATGCCAATGCAAATATAAAGTGACTTTGGCTTAAGGTCACTTTGGCATACTCAGTTACCGGTTTTAAGCAGAATTATCTTTGGTAGCGAAAGTTTTGAGTACTGATCTTTTTATATATTTGTAGAACTGGGCAATCAAAAGGGATTGCCCTTATAAAATCATAGAAAACGGGAGTCTAAGCATTAGATTTTTCTTCTTTTATGAAAATATATGTTTAAACTCATAGTATTGCAGGAATTATTAATAGGTATAGCGAATTTAGCGTGAACAGATTTGTGAACGGATCCACAAATATTATTTACGGATGTGAGAGGAAAATAAAATGGGAAGACCAAAGTCACATTTAACTCCGCAATTAAAAGCGATAAAAAAGAAACTTGAAGATGAACAGCTACGATTAGAGGCAGAATTGCACGAAATAATCGAGCGAAACGCCAATTTATCGGATAATGAAAAAATGGCTGAGATTTCCAGCTATGATGATCATCCGGCTGATTTAGCGTCAGAGACTTTCGAACGCGAGAAAGATCTGGCGATGGAAAACAACATTATTAACCTGCTGGACAAAGTAACAGCAGCACTAGATAAAATCAGAGATAAAACCTACGGTATTTGTGATAACTGCGAAGTAGCAATAACTGAAAGTAGATTGGAAGCCCTGCCATGGGCGACATATTGTCGCGATTGCCAGGATCTATTTGAAGGCAGAAGGCGATAAAGTGAAAACACCTCCCCGCCGGCATTTAATTGTGGCTGCGTTTATTGCAGCCCTCGTGTTTTCCCTCGACATCTTATTAAAATTATTTGTAATAAAATCCGTCACCTTATCAGGTCAGGCCATTACTGTTATCCCCGGTATGCTGGAATTAGTATCTGTTGAAAACAAAGGTACTGCTTTTGGCTTGTTGCATAATACTCCGGTGCCGGTGCTACTAATTATCGCTTTCAGCATGTTATGTGTATTCGTTTGGTTGCTGTTCCCCTTTATGAATAAATTTTATGGCATAATAATAGGCGGATTGGTTGTAGGTGGCGCAATAGGCAATATTTATGACCGGGTTATGTATGGTTTTGTCCGCGATTTCATATATTTTCACATTAATGATAAATTTTCCTGGCCAGTATTTAATTTTGCTGATATTTGCGTGGTAACTGGTATAATACTGTTGATGATAAATTTGATTATCATGGAATTTATGACAACAAAAAAGGTAATAAGTGAGGAACCGTAATGGTACTGTCAGTAATTATTATCGTTGTTGTCGTTATAATCTCAGTGATTGCCGTCACATTATTAATGCCCGGCAACAAAAATAAGGATAAGTAATTGATACCAACACTATTTGTAATTCCTACGCCTTCGATAATATTCATCGTTTCCGCCAT
>CAZNLA010000164.1:0-10682 GCA_964573385.1 uncultured bacterium | reverse complement strand
AGGGACGTCCGTTTCCCCTGGCGGCTACCTGGGCACCGCTCACCCATAATTTCTCACCTGAGTATCAGCTCGGGCTGATCAAACAGGGACACCATCTAATCCTGTGCTTTCAGTGGCCCTATGCAGATACGCAATGGGGGGAGGCCAACTGTGCCTTGCCAAAATACGTCAAGATGCGTCTGGACAATTTCAAGAAACACTTCGAGCCGGCTTTGCGGGAAGCCGCTCGCCTGAAGCTGCCGATATCATTCTACCGTTTCCAATTCGAGATGGAGCTGACCACCGACAAGAAGTATTTCAATATGCCAGCCGAGCAGAATCCGAACGTCATCGGACTTGACGGCAAAGTCCAGTGGATGGTCGATCCAATGGGCCCAATGGAACCATGGACGCAATTGGGAAAAGAGGAAGTCACCAGCGCCTGTATGAAACTTGCCCAGGAGATATACCCGGATCCGCCGTTTGTGATTTTCCTGTCAAACAACGAGCATCCTGTGCTCAACTACCATGATGCGAAAAAATCGAAGCGCTATGTCGACAAGTATGGAGATGGAAAAGATGCTGCCTTCCGCGAGAAGCTTTTCTCTGAAGAGTTGGTTAAACATTATCGTGCCCTGCAACAGGGAATGCTTGATGGATTGGTCAGTGAAAGCTGGAAAAAGAACGCAAAGTTCGTCGCCTATGACGCTTTTGGTCCGCGTTGTTTGGGTCGCTGGGGTGGTTGGGTCGGCGAGTCATCCATGGATCAGCAGTCCGGATGTGGCCGCATGAGTTGGCAGCATCTTGCATGGGATGGCGGTTCACCTTCATATTATACTGATGACTGGTCTGGTTTTACAACGGACTATACTTCGGCGAGTATGCAGATTGAGGCGATGAACTGGGTGTTTATGCTGAAGGATGTATATAAGGACAATCCAAATTACTGGTTCGAGCTTTCGACATGGGACGGTGATACCGGTGGTATCAATGGAAAGCGAGGCCAATACGCCGGCAAAGGTGGACAAATCTATGACGGCGACCGATATCAGGGTATGCTGCAATACGGGTTATGGCTCACCAGACCACGGGCTCTCCGTGACTTCCGTTACCTGGAAAGTCTCGCATACGCTGAACAATATTATCTTGCGAACGTAAAAGCGGTCGACCAGGTTTATTCCTCACCCATACTCAAAAAGTTCTGGAGGAAAGGTGAACTTGTACCCAACCCAGTCCGCAAACATCCCTATCAGGTTGCGCTGACTGACGAGTTGAAGAAAAAAGAGCGCTGGTATCTTCTTGAGACAAATCTGGAGTCACCCGCTAAAGACTGGGGTATTTATACTGAAGTACCAGTATTCCCACTTGCACTGGTCCTCGGACAGGAACCACAGCGCGAATGGCTGGTTTTCGCACACGCACCCAAAGGCGCAATGACGGATGTTAATGTCAAGCTTCCCGGTTATGGCGATATTAAGATAAACGCCTCTGTAACCGGTTCATTCTATCACATCAAAGAACATGGCAAGTCCGTTGAGTGTATCGTCCCGGGTGGACCATCGTCTGCCATCCCTACAGCATCGATAGAGAAACCAAAAGTTGATGAATCCATTTCATTCACGGCTACGAATATATTCAGTTCCGGCAAGTCAACTGCCGAACTCGAATGGGATTTCATGGACGGAACGAAAGCCAAGGGAGAAATAGTAAAGCATTCTTTTAGTAAAAAAGGTCTCTATATAGCGTCGCTGACCGCAAAGAATGCCGGTGGTGATAGTTCTGTTCACTATCTGCCGGTTCCCGTAGGATATCCTACAGTAGACAATTGCCTTCTCTTTCTGCCCCTCGATAAATCACCGGAAATAGGAGTCGCTATAGAAAGCGTGCCGGGTGGAAACAAGTGGATCAAGGAACTTGTAGGATTGGTCTTCGCCGCTAACACAAAATCCTTCTGCGCTCTTAATAAGGGTTGTGACTGGGCCGAGGATAAAGAGCGTGGGCAAGTCCTCCGTCTGCCCGGAAAAGAAAGTTATGTGGCACTCCATCCTTTTTATGACATTGATTACAATAAACAGATTCCTCGCTATGATGCATTGGGCAGAAACCGGACCATAACCTGCTGGTTTAAGGCTGATGATGTAAAGAATCGGCAAATTATCTACCAGGATGGCAGTGCAAATGCCGAAGTCATGAATATCTATTTGGACAATGGCAACTTATATGCGGGTACCTCCTCCCTGAAAAACAAGGATTGGACTGGCACTTGGCTTTCTACCCCGGTTGAAGCGGGAAAATGGCAGCATGTGGCGCTTGTACTGGATAATGCGGATATAGATAAGTTCTCCGACTGCTTCAGGCTGTATCTTAATGGTAAACAGGTTGCCACAGGAAAGGCACTCATGAACAGGCCATACTGGGCACGTATCGGCGCAGGCTGGTCTACACGTTTTCATGATGGGGTAAAGGCCGAAAAGAAGGACAATATTTCTCTTAACGGCTATGTCGATGATTTCGCTGTATTCTACAAGGCGCTAACCGAAAAGGAAATAAATGATGTCAAAGGCAACTGACATGAATATTTGTCCCGCTTACAGTTTAAAACAAGCTGCAGAACTTGGTGGCCAAGCCATGCTGGCTTGGATGGACCCGCAGGCTGGTTATCTGCCGATTACAGGTTATGAACAGGCGCATGATGTCGGGCGGTGGTGGGATGCGATGCTCCGTCTTGAGCATGCCACCGGGTTTTCGATTCCGACCCACATTGAAGATGCGATGCTCGATAATTTGATGCGATTGACCGAAAATCCTGCGCGGTTACTTGTCGTTGATAACAAAGATGGTAGTGAAACGTCAATTAATCCACATAATCTTCGTGAAACTATGCTGGCATATCATGCCCTGGTACGTTGGCGGAATAGTGATTGGGCACGGCAACGCGGTCACCAGTTTCTTGAATCATTGGATCGTGCATATAGGGCAGACGGTCATCTTGATGTTCCTCGACTTGAAATCTCTGGCCATGTTCCCGCGTGGAGCCTGAATTTTGTAAAAGAAGAGGAAAATGTAGAGGGGTGGTTTGATGCCACGCAGACAACCGGTCGCTGCCTGGAGGCAGTCGTATGGTTTTATGAGGCGACCGGCGATGAACTTGCGCTCCGCCTGGCCGACCGCATGGCGCGTCATCATTTGCGTCTGATTGCGGATGATAACGGTGAAGCGCGAACGGAGTTTTTTGACTCGACACACTTCGGTCACAACCATTCCTATATGGGCACGTTGCGCGGGTTGTTCCTGTTTGGCCGTCTAACCGGGCAACGTCATTACATCGATGCAGTGACCAATATTTACCGCCACTCCATCTGGCAACGGAATATATCGCAGGACGGATGGACCAGTCATGATATCGGGATGATTAATTCATGGTCACTAAACCGCTTTGGCGAAAAACAATACGAATCCGCCAGTCCGGGTGACATTGCGCAACTCGCGCTTTGGCTGGGATTGCATAATCACCAGACCGACTTACTGGATGATGTAGAGCGCATTTTGCGTTCAAATCTGCTGCCAGTACAAATCACCGGTGCAGATGTGGGAGCGCCTGCACGGAAGGGAGACATGACCATCGGGGAGAACTGGATTGGCGGTTGGGGTTGTCAGTACGAGCGCCATATTAAGGATTTAATCTATGATGTACTCGCTGCTGTCGTACACTCATTGTCTGATATTTACGCGCACACAACGGTGAAGGATGATAATGGCATCACATTGCTTTGGCACTTCGATTATGAGGATGCCCACCTGCGCGTTACACATTCCCGCGCCGATGAAGCCATACTGAGCATAGAGCCGAAATCCGATGAACCTATCCGAATCCGTATTCCTGTCTGGACACCCGAAGATTCACTTCGCTTAACTGTCGGAGGAGTTTTTGTACAACCTGCGCATATAGGATCTTTCATATATCTGGATGACAAGGTGTTGAAAAATCGTGCGTCAGTTACACTGCGATATGCTTTGCCAACACACACCACAGATGATAAATATGAACAAACGGTTTGGCGCCAAACTTGGAGTGGGGACACAGTCGTCAATAGCATTCTGATACGATTCAATGAATCTCTATGAAAAAAAATATTAAGGTAAATGAATTGAATAAACAGAATTACGAACAAGAAAATGACAAAATACGCGCCGCGTTCCAGGAGATGAAAGAGAAGCAAACTTCGATGAATACCGTCGGCCAAAGGCGGCATATGAGACTGTCAAGTCAATATTCAAATCATACGGAAGGAAATTTAACAATGAATAGACACATGTTTTACAAATTTAACAATTGTGTTAAGAAAGCTGTGGAATTGTTAACATTTAATACATTTTTCACAAAGGCGCGTCCTGTAACGCAAAGTTTTTTTATGCCGGCTTTAGCTATTGCGCTCAGCCTGTTGGCATTTTCTGGTCTGTCTTCCGATGTAAAAGTCGCAACGGAAGAGGTTAAGAAAACCCTGATGACGGAAAATATTTCCGGCGACCCGCCGGAAAATGGCTTGCGTTACTGGAAAACACCATTTGAAAAGTTACAAATCCATGAATGCTACGCATCAGTTATTACCAGTGTTAAGAAGAATGGCAAGCGCGAATACGAGATATGGCATAACACCTGGGGTGATGAAGGTGCGACCACCCGATGTATGAAAGTTTACCGCGGTCCGTCCCTGAATCAGATGAGGGATGATGGTCCGGTTTTTAATGGAACATTGATCACGGATGTACCAGACCCTAAGAATCCGGAGAAATTATCAGATCTTCGTGGTGTAACCAGACCATTTATGCTGCATGATCCTGAATTTGGGTATGTGTTGCTGGCGTGCGTTTGTCCGGGTTACCAGGCGCCACTACTGCCTTCAATTTTTTTGTCAAAGACCGGTAAACCAGGAACCTTTAAATATCTCGGAAAGCTAAAAGGGGAACCCGCAACAGAAGCGTCCAGGCAATCAATCTGGAGTGATGGTGGTTCATTGGTGCGTCTCAAAGATGGCCGATGGCGTATATATTTGAATGGGTACGGACAAGTTATTACAGCATTGGAAAGCGATAAACTTGACGGTGAATGGAAATTTATCCGGGATGGCGAGACCATTCGGGAGATGCTACCTGACTTCCAGAAATCGGCAAATGCCGGAGGATGTTTCCCGACTGTCCTGAAAGTGGCTGAAGATAATTGGCATTTGTGGATTTCAGATAAATGGGAACCGCAGAGCATATGGCATTACTGGTCACCTGACGGTTTAACGTGGAAGCAGTATGGTCAGCAACCGGAAATCACCCGTGCTGCTTTTGATGGAAGAGTAATTAAATGCTTACGGGTGTATCAGGATCCGGTTAGTGGAGATATTGGAGGGTTGGTCTCGGTATGGGGTTCAGGTAAAGACGAGGGGAAATGGATATTGTACATGAGTAGCATGACTGGTAAAAAACCATGAAAGTAAATATGTATAAAGAAAAAATTATTGATTCACATTTTCATTCGTATGGTGGCAAAGATTGTGGTTGTTTTATTATGGAACTGCTTGAGAAATCAGGTCTGTCTGCGATAAATATTGCATCATTAGGTAATGGTCTGCCGTTCGAAGATCATTTCTGCAATATGGAAGGTTTGGATATAAAGAAATCCAATCCCGGGAAGATATATTTTTTTGGCGCACTGGATTATACTGACAGGTCGTATATGGATGGCAAGGTGGATTTCGCGGAGCAGGCAAGAAAACTGGTTGAGGCGGGTGCTGATGGAATGAAGATGCTTGAGGGGAAACCTAATGTAAGAAAAGCTATGGGTCTTCCGATTGATTCCCCTGTATTCGATTCCTATTATAGATATATGGAGAATAATTCCTTGCCAATCCTTATGCATATAGCGGATCCGTATGAGTTTTGGGATATTAATAAGCTTCCGGACTGGGCAAGGAAATGTGGCGCATATTGGGGAGATGGGAGTTTTCAATCAAAGGAACAACTCTACTTGGAAACAGAAGGAGTTTTGAAGAAGTTTCCTGGATTAAAGATAACATTAGCCCATTTTTTCTTCATGTCCGCTGATATCGATAGGGCATCAAAATTTTTGGATAAATGGGGGAGTGTCTCATTTGATATAACTCCGGGAGACGAGATGTACCATGATTTTTCTAAAAACAGTTCCGATTGGAGAAATTTTTTCATCCACTATCAGGACAGAATTATTTTTGGGACAGACAATACTCCGCCAGAAGGGGATAATTACCAGAATCAGCTTGAATCATGTCTCAATAACATAAGGAAAATCAGGGTTTTCCTTGAGACCGACAATGAAATGTATTCTGGAAAAGGGTTAAAGCTGGATAATATAGTACTGGAGAAGATATACCGTGGTAATTTTTTAAAATCAATTACCCATTGATTAAACTAAAAGGAAGCAGAAGATGAATGCAAGTTCAATAAAATGTCAGCAATCGACTTTCGAAGCGACTAAAAGCGAAGGCAATAGCATAATAAGCTTACGCGTTTCCTTATCATTCACATTGACGTCTGTTTGATTAACGGGTAAAATCTTATTGTATAAAAATATTTTAATTAGAGATTGTTGGGGAAACATACTCGCATGACACCATCACAAACTTCAAAACCGCGTCACAATGTGACATTGCAGGATATTGCTGACCGTTGCCAGGTCAGTCGCGCCACTGTGTCCCGGGCATTACGTAATGATTTACGCAATATTAGTCAGGCTGTTATCGACCAGATAACTGCCGTTGCCAATGAAATGGGATATGACCCTTCTTTGCACCATTCGGCGCGCAGGTTGGCACTCAGTTGGCGTGGTCGTCCCGTGCTTAACCGGATTGTTGCGCTTTTTATCCCGCCGGTATTTATTGATGACCTGTATTATTCCCAACAATTTAAAGGTGTATTGGATGTTTTAAGCGCAGAGGGATTCGGCATGCTTACCATGTATGAGCATCCGTCGACACTTGACACCCTGCTACCGATATTCAGTCGTGGTGATGTTGATGGCGTTATATCTATCTCGATATACGGACGTTTTACTGATCTTCAACAACAGTTGCGTAATGATATTAATTTTGGTCAGCGTCCAATGATAGTATTGATGTTACCACCAAATGACAGTTTTTCGGTTATGCCGGATGATTTTTCAGGTGGACAAATTGCTGCCGGTCACCTGTTGGAATTGGGACATCAACATATCCTGTATTTTAATTTTACAGGCTATACCTACGCGCATCAACAACGAAAAGAGGGTTTTAAAGCAGCATGCTGCGACCGTAATGTTGATTTTGATACTGTTTTCTCCTCAATATTATGGGATTTTGATAATATAGAATGGTCAACCGCTAATTTGACAAAGACAATATCAGCAAATAAAAATCTATCAGCAATCATTGCACCGAATGATAATGCGGCTAATTATATTTATAATGCTATGGAAATCGCGAATATACGTATACCAGAAGATATAAGCCTGGTCGGATATGATGATGTCGTTGCTATTAAAACACCTACCAGTGATAATATACTCACCACCATACATGTCCCATTAATTGAAATTGGTCGTGCGGCAGCGAAATTAATGATAAAACAACTCACAAATCAGGAAAAAGAAGATTCAGATACTATTGTTTTACCCGTCGAATTAATTATTCGCTCTTCAACCGCACCACCTTCAACCCGCTAAGTTATTCCCTGGTGGCTGTCCGGTAGTTGCTGAATAAGAAAAAAGTAACGGTTTGTAATTTACTACTTGACGCATTTATAATGAGATGGTAACATATTCACGTAATCGGTTGCGGATAGTAAAATACAAGATAATGCAGTCCGATATTGAAGGGGATTTTTATGCATATAGCAGTATTGGGAACTGGTGGAATGGGTCGCGGTGAGATTTCCAATCTTTTGAAATGTGCTGAGGTTGATGCGGTTACCGGCTATGATATTAACCCGGCGCAATTGGCATTGGTAACAAAGAATAAGCAGGTAAACACCACTACTAATTTAAAAGATATTCTGAGTAATCCAAATATTCCTCTGGTATTTATTACTGCTTCAAATGATGCCCATGCTTCTCTTGCTTTACAGGCTATGGAAGCAGGAAAAGCGGTAATGTGCGAAAAACCGATGGCAACAACACTGAAAGACGCGAAAGCAATGGTTGATGCTGCCGAAAAAAATAATGTATACCTGCAAATAGGGTTCGAATTACGTTATTCGAGATTATATAGCATGGTAAAACAGTGGACAGACGAAGGTTTGTTGGGTGATATAATGAATACCCATTGTTATTATATATGCAGTGAGTTCCACGGTAAAGGGTCATGGCGAAACAAGACAGCAACTGGTGGCAGTATGTTTGGCGAAAAATTAAGTCATTATGTTGACCTTCCACGATGGTGGATTAATGCACCGGTGCGTGATGTTAATACTGTATGTGCTCCAAATGTTATACCATATTATGAAGTGCGCGATAATTACCACACCACTTATCGGTTTACAAATGGTGCCGTCAGTCATTTAACCTTTATGATGGCGGTTGGCGAAACATTTGATGGTGACCCGTTACAAGATATACTTGAACAGCAGGTAGATGATGGTCATGCTTTGCGTTACATGATTGTCGGCACAAAAGGTGCGGCAGAATTGGATGTTTTTCGCCGGTCAATTAAACGGTGGGAATTTGGTGATTCACCGAAATGTTTCACCAGTAAATGGGTGGAGAATTTAACCTGGGATAAAAGCGAAGACCAGATTTATTATCATAACACCCGTGATCAGAATATTGACATCGTGTATCGGGTTGCTAACAATTTGCCACCAAAGACAGCACCGCGTGATTCTTTTGAAACCATGGCATTATGTGCCGCGGTGGAACAATCTGCTGATGATGGTTGTCCTATAGATATGGCAGATTTTATTGCGGGCATATTATGAAGGTGCGTCGTCTTATAGCATCAATAAGTTTATTAATTTTCATCCTGTTGATGTCCGTAAATACCGGACAGGCAATTATGAAAATAGCTTTTCCACCCGCGACCAGGGTGATAGACCCGGTTGATGATGCTATTAAGACACAGATTGTACTTTCGTTATATCTGCGTGATACCTTTGCCACAATTGATGATATTCACGTTGCAGATGAAGACTGGACTGCCGCGGTGTTGGACGATGTGCGCGGTAACGCAATAAAATTCATTCCGGATACTTTTTTCTCGACCCTTATCGTAAAACTACCTGTAGATGCTTTTATAGATTTTTCGGTACAGTCAAAGGATTTTACAGCGGTTATTTATACCCGTAAAGAACGTCATGAGTTGACTGTGGCTATTAAAAATACCACATCGGTGAAGTCACTTGCGTTGGCACTGGGTACATTTATCGCGAATGAATTAAAATTATCACCGAAACAAACAGCACGTTTTAAATTTATCGACAAAATAGACCCGGCAGCATTTGAAGCCATATATTGTTCCAGACGTCTTAGTGGCAGTTGGATTACAAATAACGGTGATGCCCGTTTCAGTATGTTGAATCCTTTTATATTAAGTCTGAAAGATAGTCCGGAAATCGTCCGCGCGGTACTTGAGGCAGGTATACAATTAACAGCAGACCAACGTAAACCTATTAACGCAAAACGGCAATTGTTTAAGGCTCGTGTGGCGGTAATACAGGCATTGGGTACAAGTGATGAATCGCTGGCGATGGAGTTTTTACGTGTTAATAAAATAGAAACGACAGCAACAGAAGACGATTTGCTGGCGTGCGTAAAACATATGCTTGAAGGCGGGGATGAGTTTGTGCCGGACGGTGATGTCGGTGCTGATTTGTCGTCAATGGATGAATCGTTATTTTCATTACTTAAGCCATCCGGAAAAATGGGTCAATATTGTGGTGCTATTCGCGGGTTAGGTGTTTTGCATACCACTAAAGCATTGACATGGTTAAAACGTACTGCTGTTTATGATGACGCTAATGTGCGATGCGCAACCGCGTATGCACTTGGACAATATATTAATTCCACTGTTGCACAGGATTTATTGCAAACATTGCAGAAAGACACCGATGTGACCGTGGTCTTTGCAGCATTTGCCGCCAAATGGAATGCGGGTACCGTTATGGTGCTGACACCTGACGAATCTGCACGCCTGGTAATATCTGCCCGTGCCATGTTGCAGCAACAACCGGACAATATATTAGCCGTGCGTGTTTTGGCAAAGTTTGGTGAAGCAGAAGATATTGCGGTTTTAAAATCGTTGAATAAGAAAACTGATCCAAATCTGTCATCAATTGCATTGGATGGACTGTTCAGGTTGAATGCCGTTGATAACGCTAATTTGCAGACGTTATTGGATGATTGCACTGTAGCAGTGGCAATGACAGCAGTGCGGGGAATGCGATTGACCGCGCCAGATGCGCAAAAACGACTTATTACATTTTGCAATAATCCTTACGCGCCATTGGCAGATGCCGCGCGTTTGCGGGTTGAGCAGTTAGCGCCGAAAGATGAACCGGCAAAAACCTGTTTCATGCTCGATATTGAGCATCGTTATGTGCGGCGTAAAATTGTGATGTCACTGGCTGACAGTAAAGCGATATGGGCAACTGAAGCGTTGCAGCATGCCACAACAAATGCCAATCCACATGTCCTTGCGCAAGCGATCGCT
>CAZNLA010000163.1:0-10682 GCA_964573385.1 uncultured bacterium | reverse complement strand
GCAGTGCCTCCGACGCCTTCCCGTCATAGACAAACGAGAACGGCGGCTTCGCCTTCGCATCCGTCAGATATTCTTGCACCCATTGATTATTCATATTCATCTTCATCTTCTTTTTTCTTGTTGAACGTCACGGCTGTGACACGGTCTTGCTTTCGTCTTTGCGGTACAGGATTAGCCGACTGCCGCGTTTCTCGGCGATGGCGATCTCGAACGACTCACCACCGGTGATGCTCATGGGCGTGCCACCCTCGATATCTTCGAACACGTAGCGCACCCCCTTCTCGAGCTCTGGTGTGACACGGAACGACGCCGTCTCGCAATCCTGCCGCCGGAAGGCGAAGATTACGCCGCTGCCGAGGTCGGGACGGGCGAGTTGGTAGGCGAAGGCGCGGTCGGTCGCGATGTCGCAGTCCGTCAGCGGATAAAAGTCACCCCAAAGATACGGTTTGACCGTCTGGAACTCCTCCAACATCCGGCGGTGCCAGTCGAATGGATACCCTTCCAACTCTCCGATGAGGGCCTTGCCGGCCTTGTCGAATTTCAGTTCGAAGCTGAAGGCCTTGCCGCCGTTGAGGCTGCTGCGAAAGGCGTAGGAGTCACCTCCGCCTCCAACGCCGCCGCAGGGTAGCGGCACGAAGTGCCCCAGACCGTAGTTGCCAACCTGCGAGCCGATCGGGTCCGCGTCAGGGTAGCAGTTATAGTCCGAGCGATGGAAAACGTAGCTGCGCGCAACCGTCTCCAGGTCGATGTGCGTGCCACCGCCGCCGCAGTTGTCAATTAGCAGGCCCGGGTTCTGCGCCCGCAGCGAATCCCAGAAGGCGTAATAGTTCTCCATCGCCTTCATCTCGCCGATGCCGTCGCGGCCTGACTCGTCCACGTGCCCGCTGGGCATGGATGTGTCCTCCCGGTAGCAGTCCGCACCGTGCTCCTTCAGCAGTCCTCCTATGGTGTCGGCGATGAACTTCGACGCCACCGGATCGTCCATATATACATCCACCATCTTCACGGTGGGCAAGGGTTGCTTCATGTACTTCGAGCCGAACTGCCCCACCCAGGTGATGTGTCCCCACTCCGGGTGTTCCTTGTACCAGCCCATATGGCTGTGGCATCCGAACGAGTGGAACCACAGGAGCACCTTCATGCCCGCCGCGTGGGCCGCGTCCGTCACCGGGCGCAAGCCGTCCGGATGCACCGTGCGGTTGATGCGCCAATTACCTACATGGAAGAACCAATCCTCGTTCTCGAAGTTCTGGAATTCCTCAGTCTCGTGGTCGTCGCCATACCAGCCGGCGTCAATCCAGTAAAGATTGTAGCGGAACCCCTGCTCTTGGATGAACTCGATTAACTTCTTGTGCGTGGCCGTCTTCATGCCGCCCCAGGTCCCGAAGCAGATGGGAGCCTGCGGCTGCCCGTCCGCGCCCTTGGGCATTTTGCCGACCAGATGACGCCGGAGCGCGTTGTGCGCATCCACCCGTCGACCGCTCCACGGCATCCACAGCACCAGGGGTGTGCGCACCCGCTCGCTGGGCCGCAGGTAGAAGCCCGTCGACGGCATGCCGCCCGTCACCCGCGCGCCACCCGCATGCGCCTCCACCTTCGCGAACCAGCGGCCCGTCCACCCCAGTGCGCAGATCCCGCCTGCGCGCTCGCTACCCACATTGAAAAACGGGATGAATGCGCGGCTGCCGCAGGAGGCATATTCCTTCGACTCACCAGCCTCCAGCACATCAGTAACTAAAGCGAAATCATCGATTTTACAACTGGTGCCCTTCGCCGTGGTCACCGTGCAGCCGTCCGGGAACGCCGCGCGGGCGTCCAGCGGGCAGACGTTCGTCAGCGGCGCGCTGTCAGCCGCCCCGCGGTTCTCGAACCAGAGCATCCATTCCTGCGCGCCGGTCTCGGGATAGGAGGTGGATTCCACAGTCACCGTGAGGCCGGAAGCGTGCGTCCAGACCTCCGCGCCCTGGGACGATCGCTCGAAGCCCTCCGGGAACGGACGGCCAACGTAATTAAACGAAAACTTTTTATCCATCCTAAACTCCCTAAATTTTAGCGTATACAGCATAAAAATGCAAAAAAACTAATATACAGTTGAAATAGTCATCTTTAAGCTTCTTTTTTAGTTAATTTTCTTGTAATTTACCTCTTGACTTTTCTTTTTGTATACGCTATAATTATCGTATACAAAGGGGGTTAAGATGACTATTTCAAAGTTTACGTTAATTGACATGCCATCTGGTGATGGTGTTCACACTAAAATCGCCGGATCCAAAGGTGAAAAATATGTCTATAAGTATACACATTATTTTCGCAACGCAGAAGGCAAGCCTCGAAACAAAGCTATTTTGATTGGTAAGATTGATGAAGAAACCGGCA
Organism: uncultured bacterium; assembly: GCA_964573385.1. Taxonomy (GTDB): domain Bacteria; phylum Armatimonadota; class Hebobacteria; order CAIYQO01; family CAIYQO01; genus JBAXQQ01. Next base: position 8,306 of record CAZNLA010000163.1, on the reverse strand, counting down.
AAATGAAACCAAACGACAACTACTATGAGTTATTCAAAGTAACTCAAGGAATGCCTGGCACTGCCGTGTGGGATTACGGGTACTCTTATTTGGTACTTAAATGCTGTAATGACTTGGGATTAATTTCATGCCTGAATGAAGTATTCGGCATTAAGGCCATGGACATAATCGTCTCTGCTGCGTATATGATTCGAGAAGGCAGTTCTATGGATGCCATAGATGATTGGCTCGAGCGAACACTGGTATCAGGATACTCTAAATCTCTAAGTTCACAGAGTACCAGTAGGCTTTTTGAGTCCATATCTCTGCCTAAAACCCATGATTTTTTCAAGAAATGGATCGCTGTGGGACGTACAGGCGAAAATGTTTGTTATGATGTTACTTCAATATCATCGTATTCACGTACAATGACAGACGTCGAGTATGGTTACAATCGCGATGGTGAAGATCTACCACAATTCAATATAGGTATGTTCTGTGATGAAAGTAGCAAACTTCCGCTTTATTTTAATAGGTACAACGGCAGTCTTACAGACAAAATAAACCTGTCATATGTTCTTGAAAATGCCGGGACAGTAGGATTGAAAAATATAAAGTTTGTGGTGGACGGTGGTTTTATCAGTAAAGAATGCATCAATAATCTTAGCTCCCATAGTAAAGCGTTTACCATAGGTATACCGGCATATTTGAGCATTGCGGTTGAAATGCTGAAGACTCATTCCCAAGGCATAGAAAAGTATGCGAATAAACTTTCCGACAAGGATATTTACTGCGTCAGCAAGAACATAGAATACTACGGTGCAAACGGTCGACTCATGCTATTTTACGACCCAATGAACCATGCTCAGTTGAGTAATGAAATATCCGAACGCATACGATTACTGGGTATTGAACTTTCAGCACTGAAACGTTATCCTGCGAGTAGGTTGAAACGATATACACAATATTTCAGGCTTACCAGACATGCAGATGATAGCGGTTTTGATTTTATTGTTGATGCTGACAAAGTCGACTTATTGCGTCAGTATAAAGGATTTTTCCTAATATTTTCGACAGATAATGACAGCACCCACGACGATATACTATATCATTATCGTGCAAAAGATGCGGCAGAGAAGTTGTTCGACCAACTTAAAATTGATATGCAAGGTACGAGAATACGTACGCATAACGAGCAAACAACAAATGGCAAAGCTTTTGTGTTGTTTATCGCACTTGTAATCAGAACCTATATTATGGAAAAGCTCAAAAAACAATTAGCAGACAAGTCAACATCTCTCAAAAAAGTTCTCAACCAGTTGACAAATATTACTGTGATTTCAACAGATGGTAAAGCAAGATTTACAAAGGCTTTTACAAAGGAACAAAAATCGATTCTTTCCGCATTTAATGCAACTGAGGAGATACTAAAATCTGTCGAAACTTGTCTACGCTAATTTTTTGCGGAATTTAGGGTCTAATAAAACTTTTACACAAAATACTATTGACAACATAAGCTGAGTAAGAATACTATTCAATTAGATTATCTCTACAATAATAATTATCTTTTAAAAATGAGGTTATAATGACATATATACCAAAACCGCTGGATACTTCCGCTATTGTTTTGCCGGACGATTTGTTGGCACTCACAGAGTATCTGGCGGAGAATACTCACGACATCTGGGCCGCACAGCGCATTGCTGATGGTTGGAGCTATGGCCCTCAGAGAAACGATACACTTAAGCAAAATCCTTGCCTGTTACCCTACTCTGAACTTCCTGAATCCGAGAAAGAATACGATCGTAATACGGCTATGGAAACATTAAAGGCGATTCTTATACTAAAGTATGAGATAAAGAAGCCTGAATAAAAAAAAGATTTATAATTACTGTGATCTTAAAATTAAATATTAATCTTAAAAGGAGAAATTATTATGCCGAAAAACAATGATTATATATTAGTGGCAGGTGATGTGATAAAAGATGTGGCTGTTTATAAAGGTGATCATACATCTTTATCTGATAATGGAGCAGTAAGTCCTCATTTGAGTGTTACTCATGGTGGTGCAAAACAATTACATAATATTATACAGAGAGCAATTGGGACTAAAGCAAAATTTGCTTATAAGTTTTTATCCAATAATGCAATGGCATTTCCTGATGAGTTTGCTGTATATACATTATGGAAATTGCAAGAAGGTGGATTAAAAAAAGATATCAAAGAGTCAGGAAAGAAACCTTCAAAAGTATGGCGTTTAACTGAATCTCTTGGATATGTTCCTACGTCAAATGGTAAACCTTGTAAATCTCCAATGGTGAAAAGTAATTTTAATAATCCACCAGCAGTGCTTGTAATAGATGATGCAAATCTGACATTTCGATCAATGAGAGAAAAAGAAAGGCTTTGGCCTGATGGCATTAATAGAAATGAGCCACAGCCTGAGTGGATAGTTTATAAAATGTCTCATCCTGTTGCGCAAGGAGATTTATGGCGAGAGATAACATTTTGTTCAGATAATGAAAAAAAATACCGGGATAACCTTATTGTAATTACTTCTGCAGATGAACTTAGATTAGGTGGTGCTGCAATAAGCCGAGGATATTCATGGGAACGTACTTTAACTGAATTAAAAAATGAACTTGAAAATAATATTGCATTTATGCAACTTATTCAATGCTCAAGATATCTTGTTATAAACTTTGGGTGTGTAGCAACAGTTTTATATGAAAATAACAGTGAAAGTTCTGATATTATTGATATCATTAATTCTGCGACACTTGTATATGACCCAACTCTGGCAGAAGGACAATGGAAAACCTTAATGCAGGACTCTCATTGCCCTGTATATGGCGTGATGAATACCTTTACTGCATCAATTGCATTAAATCTATTTGTAAAAGGAAGAAAAGGAAATTATAACAGAGAAGCTATTATCGAAGGAATGAAGAATGGATTAACAAGTATAAGATTGTTACGTCTCCACGGACATGGACCTGAAAAAGACGAAAAGAATTCAATATGTGTCCCAGAGTTTCCTTATGAATATATTGCGCAAGGACTACTTAATCATGATGAAAATATTAAAAACGTAAAGGATAAAATAAATCTGGTTGCCAAAAATGGTTATCAGGTTATCAACTTTTCAAAACGTAATAATCTTGATGCTGAAAATTGGACATTACTTTCACTTTCTGAAACACCATTCTCAATTAATCAGCCGGTTTTAGGGCTTGCACATAGTTATGCTATATACGGTGAAAAATCATTATTACATATTCCATATGCAAAATTTGGTAAATTATTAAGTGTTGATCGCAATGAAATTGAAACTTTACGTAGCCTTAAGCAGATGATAGAAGCATATCGAAAAGAAGAAAAACCTAAACGACCATTATGCCTTGCCGCATTTGGTCCTCCTGGTGCTGGTAAATCGTTTGGAATCACTCAAATTGCCAATGAAATCCTTGGGAAAGATGGAAAAGGCGCAGAAATCTTAACATTTAACCTTTCGCAATACAATGACCCACATGAGTTAATTGGAGCTTTTCATCAAGTTCGCGATAAGGTTTTACAAGGTGATTTACCTGTAGTATTTTGGGACGAGTTTGATTCACATAATTATAAGTGGTTGCAATATTTGTTATCTCCTATGCAAGATGGTACATTTCAGGCTAATGAGTTAATACATACTATTGGTAAATGTATTTTTGTATTTGCTGGTGGAACAAGTTGGGATTTCGAAACTTTTGGCCCAGTTCCACAACCAAAAAAGGGTACTTTAGAATGTAAAAAACGGCAAGAATTATATATAGAAAAACCGGAATTGCAAAAGTGTGATGAGAGATTAGAAATAGCTTTTCGCTTGAAAAAAGGACCAGATTTTATGTCACGTCTTGATGGACATATTAATGTTTTAGGTCCTAATCCGAGAATGCTCTATGATTATGAAAAACGAAGCTGGTCATTATTAGACAAAAATGATATAATTTGTCCAGTAAGACGTGCTATTTTGCTTCGTAATTTTCTTGGTGCAAAAACTGATGATATTCTAGATATCGATAGAGATTTGTTGCGTGCTTTACTTATGGTTCCCATTTATAACCATGGGGCAAGGTCAATGGAAAAAGTCATATCACCACTTGCAGGTACAGCAAAGCCGTTTCGTCGCGCATCACTTCCACCGCCTCAGGTATTAAATCAACATATTGGAACCATTGAATATTTTGATGATCTATATAAAAGTAATCTAAGTTTCCGTATCCCAGAAAAACTTGATTTAATAGCTGCAGCAATTATGGAAAATTATAATATGGTTTATGGTGATGATAAGAAAAAATATAAAATTCCAGACATGAAGATGCTAGTTAATAATTTTTCAATGATAGGCAATTCTTGGAATCGAGCTACTAATATTGCTGCTGCAAAACGGCTTCCGGAAGTGCTTGCTATTGCAGGATTACAATTGGAAGAAGGTACATCAGATATACATGAGATTGATATTATAAAAGAGCATATTAATCATCCACATCATTTACAAAATCTGGCTAAAGAAGAACATAATCTATGGGTAAAGTTTCATAGAGAGAACAACTGGGGGTATATTAAACCTGAAGATGTTGATAGTTTTATAAATGAAAAATCTATAATTCATAATAATAATCTAATTCAGAAATATGGTGATGAAAGTAAAATCCCAGAAAATGAACTGTTTGATATAAAAGAAGAACGAAAAAAAGAAATTAAACGTCTTAAAGAAGAAGAACGTTTACATACTTTATTGAAACCATTTGATGAATTACCAGATAAAGAAAAAGAAAAAGATTATTCTGCTATTAAAAATTATCAGAAAATGGCAGATTTAATAGGATATAAAATAACATTTTTAAGAATGGATAAATTAGAAAGTAAATGTATCGTTACTGCGGAATGTAATAATTGTGATAATGATCTTATTGACAGTTAATAATAATCAATATCCATACAGAATCTCGCCTGAGGAGTATTACATACTTCTCAGGCAATCTTAATACAGGATAAAAATGAAAGATACGATTAATATGCCTTGTGAAGCATATAGCGGGACAGAGCCTTATATTTTTGTCAGTTATTCTCATAAAGATTATTCCTTAGTTTATCCGCAGATAAACTGGCTACATAAACACGGATATCGTATCTGGTATGATGAAGGTATAGATTCCGGTAAGATATGGACAGATGAAATAGCGAATGCCTTGATTGGTTGTTCGCATTTTCTGGTGCTTATCACCCCCAATGCTGTTGCTTCAAAAAATGTTGTTAACGAAATAAATTATGCGTTAAACAGAGATAAGCCGTTTATAGCTATCTTTCTCGAGGAGACTACTTTACCTGTTGGTCTTGAGTTAAGGATGGGGAATATCCAGGCAATCATGGCATATTGCATGCCAATAGAACAGTACCAATTGAAATTGAAGAAGACCCTGGCTGGCGCGCATGATGATACAGATTCACCACAAACAGGAAACCTCAATGCCGCCATTACTGAGTGCAAAGATTCAACAATAAATGCACCGGTAACAGCAGCCACCCCCAACAACCTACCCACACAGCTAACCAGTTTTATCGGTCGCGAGAAGGAAATTGCGAGTATAACTGAGTTGATATCGACAAACCGCATTGTCACTCTACTCGGTCCCGGCGGTATCGGCAAAACCCGGCTATCACTGCAGGTAGCAAACAACCTGTTATCTACTTATCCTGATGGCGTATGGTTCATTAATCTGGCGCCGGTTACCACGCCGGAACAGGTTATCTCTGCCATCGCATCGGCATTGCAAATATCGCAGGAAAGTAAGAACCTGCAGATGATGGTGATAAACTTTCTGAAATCAAAAACCGCGATGCTAATCATGGATAACTGTGAACAGGTTATTGATAGCTGTGCAGAGATTGCGGAAGAGTTGCTGACCCAATGTCCATATATTAAAATTATCACAACATCCCGCGAAGGGTTGCGTTGCAGTGGTGAACAGTTATTCCCGGTACCGACATTATGCTCAATTGATGATGTAGCGGCACTGAAGTTAGATGAGATATGTGAGAATACCGCAGTCAGACTGTTCTTAGACAGAGCAAAAGCGGTATCTCCTGATTTCACAGTAACTTCAGCGAATGCCTTTAGAATTACAAAATTATGTTCCCGTTTAGATGGGATTCCATTGGCCATTGAATTAGCGGCAGCACGGGTTAATTCACTTTCAATTGACCAGATTACAGCCAAACTTGATGACCGTTTTCGTTTACTCACCGGCGGTCGCCGCACCGCCCCAAAGCGCCAGCAAACCCTAAAGGCGTTAATAGATTGGAGTTACGATTTGCTATCCCCGGCAGAACAATCAGTATTTCGTCGAATGGGGATTTATGTAGGCAGCGCATCACTGGAGTCAATAGAGGCTGTTTGTGTCAGTGAAGAAGTATCCGCAAATGATGTTTTTGAAATCATATCTATGATAATAGATAAATCCTTAATAATAGCTGAAAAGAATGATAACAATACACGTTATCGTATGTTGGAAACTATTCGTGAATATGCTGTTGAACGTCTTCGTGAAGTTGATGAAGAAGACATTGCACGTGAACGATATCTGGAATGGGTAGGAAAATATCTTTTAAATGAAGAACATGTGATGGTCAATTTTATTCCAGATGAGAAACAAAAATTGATGTGGAAAAATAAGTTGATGTTTAATTATGAGAAATATACAATCACGAGTATTCTTCCCTGGGCACTTTTGCGGCCTGTTGGCGATACTTGGAGATGGGCAGCGAATATTATGATATTTGGTAGCTATGAAGTTTTATCAAATGAATCATTAATAATTAATTTGTATAAAGATATATATTTGCATCGTATGGAATTGTCTCCATTAGCTAATTTCTATTTACTTTATTTTCTTTCAGGAAATGTCGATTCTTTAAAATTACATCTTGAATTCCATGCGGAGCGAGTTGAAATAGCAAAAGAGTTTGTTGATAAAAGATTTTTTACAAGTGCGATAATTCAATATGCTAGATCAATATTTATATCAGGAGATATTGATAAAGCAATAAAAATGTTAGAAGAAACTGAAATGCAAATTAATAATGATGTTGTGTCAAATTTTGAATTATTACATGTGCGTAGTACCATATTATTTTATCAAGCTAATTGGTGTGAAACAGAGTTATTATCACGTAGAGCATTTGAGTTATCGAAAAACATCGATATGCATTCCCAATCAATTTCCTTACTAGATATTGCATGTGCTATTTATCCGCAATGTAAACTAAATGAAGCTGAAGCACTTGGTTGGGAATCAAAAATACTTTATTACAAATCGCGATTAGAGATGTGGTTTCCAATCTGCGAACGACTTTTGGGTGATGTGGCAAGACAAAAAGATGATTTGGTAATGGCAATCCAACATTATCGTGGGATGCTTAAGCAAAATATATGTGATATGAATATCGATAGTAAAATGTTAATACCGCCTATCGAGCGTATGGCAATTATCTCATCACTAAAAAAAGACTATATCAAAACTGCGAATCTATTCGGTTTGGCAACACAACTGCGTGAAGAGACTGAGTTCAGGATATTTCCAATGGACTCATTCGAAAATGACCCGGCGGAGAAAGCGGCGCGTGAAGCCATTGGTGACGAAGCCTATGACAAAGCTTTTGTCGAAGGACGCACATGGGACGTATATGAAACTCTGGAAAGAGAGTTTGCCGGCGTCCCTTATCACGAATATACACTGGAAGAGCTGGAACGTAACGCCGCCGAAGCGAAGGCGCGGTGGGAGTCTGAGGGTGATTGAGATTAAGATGACTGAAGATAGTATAATGATTTAATGCATTAATTGTATGGTATACCGCGGAGAACATTAAATGTCATTTGACCTTTTTATATCGTATTCAACTGAAGATAAGATGATTGCTGATGCTGTTTGTGCAGGATTAGAAGCGATGGGAATTCGTTGTTGGATAGCGCCGCGTGATATTCCTCCGGGTCAGGACTTTGGGGAAGGAATTATTCAGGGTATTGAACAAACACAGGTAATGGTATTAATTTTTTCAGAATATGCCAATGCGTCACCTTATGTTGTCAGGGAAGTTACTGTTGCTGTAAATAAAGGAATGATGATAATACCGTTTAGGATTTCTGATATTCAGCCGGTAGGATCTCTTAAACTATATCTAAGTACTCCAAACTGGCTTGATGCCTATACTGTGCCGCTGGCTCAACATATTAATAGATTAGGTGAACGGGTAAAGGCATTATTGAATATTTCGCCAGAACTACC
>CAZNLA010000162.1:0-10691 GCA_964573385.1 uncultured bacterium | reverse complement strand
GTTCAGACGTGTGCTCTTCCGATCTTGGCACCATATCCTTCAGTGGTTGGTATATGGGATTTAACCAGGATATGACAATTTATAGTGGTGAAAACCAATATAAAAATACCGGTTTCTCCACCTGTGGTGCCCCTAAATATGACCTTGCCAACCCGATTAAATTACCAATCGCGGGTTTAGGTTCAAGTGATGGCAAATTAATAATGCAACAAGGCAATTACGGCGTTAACGAAGGTTGGAATCAGTGTTATGATATTGCCAGCAAAAAGTTATTATGGAAATATCCGGATAACTTTGTTGGCGTTCACGGTTCGCATAACGCAACACCACCGGAAACCGGTATGATCCGCGGGTCATATGGACCATGTGGCGCGTTTAAAATGCCTGCTCCTATTGGAAACGCATGGGTAATAGCGACCAATGTCGGCGAATGGCATATTCTTACCGAGGGTGGTTATTATCTGACACGATTATTTGAACCGGATCCAATGAAATTTAACTGGCCCGACGTTGCCACCCCGGGTAAAAGCATGGACAATGTCCCATGTGGTATGGGTGGTGAAGATTTCGGTGGGTCAATTATCCTTGCTGACAATGGCAAATTATATGTACAGTCCGGTAAAACAGGTTTCTGGAATATTGAAGTAACCGGTTTGGAAAATGTTAAATCGATGTCCGGTGAAAAGATAGCCATTAATGCTGAAGATATTAAACAGGCAAAAGCACTGCGCGAAAGTTACCTGCAGGAAGTTGTCGGCACAAAACGCGTAAATGTAAAACTGAAAACAGTCATTTTCACCGGTAATATTGATAATGACTTTAAAGATACTGAAATAGCAAATTACCAGAAAACTGAAGATGCTAAAATACGCACCGCTTCGGCGTGGGACGAAAACAATATTTATCTGGCCTGGGATGTAAAAGATAATTCGCCATGGGTAAATGGTGCTATTGAAGCCGCGCAAATGTATATCGGTGGCGATACCGTTGACTTCCAGATAGGCCTTGACGCAAAAGCCGACAAAAATCGCGGTGAAGGCGTTAATAGTGATATGCGTTTATCAATCGGTAATTTCAAAGGTGTAAATACCGCAGTGCTTTATAAAAAGGTCTCTGATATTAAAAAGCCAATGACCTTCTCATCAGGTGTAATTCGTGAATATAAGATGGATTATGTTGACACCGTTGCCGATGCACAGATAAAAGTACAGGTGACCCCGGGCAAAGGCTATATAATTGAAGTGGCAATCCCATTAAAATCATTAGACCTGAAACCGGTGGAAGGCGCAAACTTAACCATTCGTGGCGATTTCGGCGTAACCCACGGCGACCCTGCAGGTCAACGCACACGTCTGCGCAGTTACTGGAGCAATCAGCATACCGGTATTGTTGACGATGCGGTATTTGAATTGCAAATGGAACCGAAAAACTGGGGTGAATTAATATTTAAATAGAAATAGAAATAGATCTTTTTGAATATATCTGAGAAAGATTTGGCAGTTACAACCAACTGTCAAATCTTTTTTTGTATTTGTACAGGCTTTTGCAATACCAGATAATATCTATTTTTTCTGTATGGAATGCCGTCCCCGGCATTCCTCTTTGAGATGAAAATCTCTATTTTCGGAATGCCGGGGACGGCATTCCCTACAATTCAGACTGGTTTTGCAAAAGGTCTCTGTATTATAAAATTTTATTAATTAATGAAAATAATACCATAGCAGTAAACTATATATGGTACAATGAATCATATAAAGATATGGTTTACTCTTTCAAAGTGAAATATCTTAAATTTTTCGCTTTGATTGAAGTAGCAACCGGTCACTGAGCCTGTCGAAGTGACCTTAAATGAATCATATAAAGTTATAAAATTGTAATATCTGCAAAAACAAGGTTGTTATTTATGTTTACTTTTATTCATGCTGCTGATTTGCATTTGGATAGTCCACTGCGGGGGTTGCCGGATTATGATGGGGCACCTTCAGATGAGATTCGTGGTGCTACCCGGTGCGCGTTGACAAATCTGATTGATTTAGCAATTTCTGAGGAAGTTGCATTTGTGATTATTGCCGGTGACCTGTATGATGGCGATTGGCGGGATTACAACACCGGACTTTTTTTAATTAGCGAATTAAGACGATTGCGTGATGCCAATATTCCGGTTTATATAGTTGCCGGTAATCACGATGCTATTAGTAACATAACAAAGTCGTTACGTCTTCCGGATAATGTATTTATGTATTCAACCCGCAAACCAGACACCAAAAAAATGGAGTCAATTGGTGTTGCGTTGCATGGCCAAAGTTTTGAAACCCGCGAAGTAAATGACAATATGGCTGCGCTTTACCCGCAATATCTGCCCGGTTACTTTAATATCGGTATTTTGCATACCAGTGCTGATGGTCAGTATGAACATGGTACATACGCGCCTTGTTCTATAGATACCATGGTCTCAAAGGGATATGAATATTGGGCATTGGGACACGTGCATAATTATGTGGAGTTAAATAAGAACCCATGGATAGTTTTCCCCGGCAATACCCAGGGAAGGCATGTGCGTGAAACCGGGGTTAAAGGTTGCGCATTGGTGACGGTGGATAACGGTGCGGTGGTATCAGTGGAACGCCGTGAATTGGATGTATTACGATGGAGTGTAATTAATGTTGATGTAACTGGTTTGGACCATAGTTCATTGATAATGGAAAAGATACAAAATATATTATCTGATTTTGAGGCGGGTATAGACAGGTTGCATGCTGTGAGGGTTTATTTAAAAGGAACAACAAAGGTCCATAATGCTTTACATGCTGATAATACCCATTGGACTTATGAAATACGCGGTATTGCCAACGATGTCGGTAATGGTAAGTTATGGGTTGAAGAGTTGAAGGTAGAGACTGCCAGGCCAAAAGAGATTGATTCTTCGAATATGGCTAATGACACCATGAATGAATTGTTAAATACAATTGCAATGTGGTCTGCTGACGATGATAAATTGCAGGAGTTAAGTGAAGAGTTTAAGAACTTTTCGTTGAAATTACCGCATGAATTATGTACCGGTGGTGATGGGGTTGATCCCCTTGACCCGGTTAATGTGGATGTTATCCGCACTGCACTGGCAGAGGTAGAGAATATATTGCAGGATAGATGGAATATTTCGCGGGGTGATGTATGAAACTGATTTCATTGGATTTAAAAGCTTTCGGACCGTTTACAGACGTCTCACTTGATTTATCGAAGGGAAACGCCGGTATGCATATTATTTATGGCGCAAATGAAGCGGGAAAAAGTTCGACACTGCGCGCGATAGACTCCTTATTGTTCGGTATACCCACCCGCACATCAGACAATTTTCAACATGATAATTCGTTATTGCGCATTGGTGGCACATTGGCGGATGCCAATGGGAAATTATTGTCCGTAATTCGCCGCAAAGGTAACAAGTCGACATTGTTAGATAAAGATGGTGTAGTGATAGATGATAACATTTTGACAGGAATATTGTCGGGTATGGACCGGGAAAGTTTTTTGCGACTATTTGGTATTAATCATGATTCTTTAAAAGCAGGAAGTGAAGAATTATTGCAATTGGGTGGCGAGGTAGGACAAAGTTTATTTACTGCCAGTTTTGGCGGGATTTCGATTCGCGAAATGCTGGCATCACTGGATTCTGAAGCGAATGAGTTATTTAAACCACGTGGGCAAACGCAAAAAATAAATAATCTTATAAGGTTATACGAAGAAAAACGTGATTTGGTAAGAAAGTCGTTTTTGTCTGGTAATGACTGGATACAACAGCAGAAATTAGTTAATAAATTGAAACAGGATGATGAAAACCTGCAAAAAGAGATTGATAGTTTAATGCAGGGGAAGGTAAAACTGACAAGGATAAAAAATATTCTGCCGGATTTAACAGCACGGCGCGTATTGATAGACAAACAAACGGCGCTTGGCGATGTTTTAATTTTACCGATAGATTTAATGGATAAACTGCGTGAAATTCAAAATAATCTTAAAAACGTTGTGGATACAACCGTAAGAGCTGACAGTGAAATTATCGCACTGGAAGAAAAATTGAAATCCCTGACGGTTACAGACGCATTGCTGAATGAAGATATGGTTATAACAGAGTTGCACCAACGGTTAGGAAATTATATAAAGGCGCAACATGATAGTGTAAAGTTAACAATGCAATTAGCGCAGATTGAGAATGAAATCCGGTTATCGGTTAATGATTTTCCATTCCCGGTGGAGTTGGACAAATTAATAGATTTGCGTGTCAGTCGTTCGCAACGGACAACACTGCGTGATTTGACGGAGAAATCACAGCAAATTTCCACCCTGATATCACGCGCTAATGAAGAAACGAAAAAGTTAAACAGAGTATTAGAACACGCGACTGCAGATTTAAACGCGGTTCCGGTAGCAGTGCAGTGCCAATCGTTGTCAGACGCACTGGCCCGGGCGCGTAAACATGGCGACCTGGATGATAATCTGCGGAAAAATGAAACTGCTTATTTGGCTGCCAGTAAAGAAGCGCAACGTTCTTTGTCGCGTTTGTCGGGTTGGTCAGGTACTGTTGAAGATGCGGAAAGTATAATTACCCCTTCAGATGAAACGGTATTGTATTATGCCGGGTTATTACGAAAATCAGATGATAACATCGCCGGTTTAAAGCAGAAACGCGATAAATTAGAAAACGATAAAAAAGATATTGCTTTGCAGATAGCAGAAATGGTAAGGGTGGGGGAAGTACCGACAGAAGCGGAATTGCAGAAAATTCGTGAATATCGTGAAAATGGTTGGAAATTAATTCGCGGTAGATGGATTGATGGCAATGACATTGATATAAATGCTGCCGGTTATGACGAAGCCACTTTACCGGATGTTTATGAAAATGCCGTATATAATGCTGATAAAACTGCTGACAGATTGCGCCGTGAGGCCGACCGGGCGGCACAAATGGGCAATTTGCAGGCCAGGCAGGAAAGGTGCATCTGTGATATCGCGGAGATAAATATTCAGATAAATGAAAGCGTTGAAAATGGCGAAAAGTTGCAAAGAGAATGGGAAGAAAAATGGGTGTCGGCAAAGATATCACCATTAACTCCGGATGAAATGAGACCATGGTTGGCAAAATTGCAACAGGGATTAAGCGCGATTACAGATATGCGATCCGCAGAAGAGGAAGTAGAATCCACCCGGGTATTACAGGCGAAAGTTAAAGAAGAGATTTGGCTTGAGTTGAAAAAAATAAATGAGGAGTATACCGGTAACGAAGAATACGCCGCGTTGCTGGATATGGCGCAGGCGATTGTTACCAAACATACAGAAGTCGCAAAGGTGCGTAATGAAGCGGAAAGTCTGGTGCGTAAGACAAACCAGCAAATTGCTGACGCCAACGCGGATGCCGAAAAATTGAAGATTGAATTAAATGATTGGCAGGTAGCATGGCGAAACGCGTTGGAACCTTTGCAGTTGCCGGAAACATCATCACCTGCTGATGTTGATATGTTCATTGAATCATTATCGAATCTGCATGAGAAAAAGAAGGAAGCCAATGGACTGGCGGAACGGATTAGTGGCATTGACCGCGACGCTAAAGAGTTTGCCACTGATCTTGAAGCATTATTAATTCGGTTGGGTCAACCTTTAAATAACAGGACATATCAGCAGGTGGTTAAAGAAATACATGAACAATTAGTGCAATCGCGCGAAGACGCGGCAACGCGGAAAGAATGTGTTAAACAGATATCAGACCAAAAAGAAAATCTGCGTAAAGCAATAGAATCAAAAATGCTGCTGGAAAAAGATTTGAATGAATTATGCGGTATCGCCAATTGTGAAACCGCCAATGAATTAATAACCGCAATAAATAAATCCACCGACGCAAAGCAAATACAGGCAAAGTTGGATGAATTAAATAGTAGCATATACAGAATTGGCGATGGTAAAAATGAAATGGAATTGGAGAAAGAGGCAAGTGAGGTAGAACCGGATGGAATACCATCGCAATTGATTGAAATAGATAATCAATTGCAGATTAAAGATAATTATCGTGAGAGTTTGCGGAAACAATTATGGGAAGAAGAAAGCAAATTGCGGAATATGGATGGCACATCCCAATCCGCAGAGGCTGCCATTGATGCCCAAAAACTGCTGGCGGAAATGCGTTTGCCGGTGGAACATTATATGAAATTACGCCTGACAATTACGCTGGTGCGCGAAGTTATTGAGAAATACCGGACACAAAACCAGTCACCATTATTAAGCAGAACCGGTGAAATATTTAACCATCTTACCCTGCAAGCATTCAACGATATAACAGTTGACTTTGAGGATAACGACAATCAGGTAATAAAAGGCGTCAGGAAAGATGGCAGAACAGTTGACATCGCAGGTATGAGCGATGGTACCCGCGACCAGTTATACCTGGCATTGCGCATAGCCAGTGTTGAACGCTATCTGCTGGCAAATTCACCTATGCCATTTATAGTTGACGATATTCTGGTTACATTCGATGACGAACGTTCAACTGCCGCATTGGAAATGCTAACAGAATTATCCGCCAAAACCCAGGTAATATTCTTCACCCATCACCATAGACTGGTGGAATTAGCAGAAAAGATTAAAAAGCCGGAAATGATTTTTGTACAAATGATTTGAAGAGTGAAGAGTAGAAACCTGGAAACCTGTATAATTTAAAATCACCAGAATAGTGGTTCAGACGAAAAAATGTGGTTGCAGGTAGAGACGCAATATTTTGCGTCTTATTACCCTTATACTTTAATTTGAAAACTGATTAATTATTGTTGCATTTTAGCCACAGAGTGGCGATATGTTAATAGTACGTAATTCCACAAATAATTTAAAGCTGCAGAGCAGCGATACATAAAAATATTCAATGTATGTTTGTTAGGGATTTTATACGAATTTTTGAATGGGCAGTCCTTTATGGTTGCTCAAGATATTTAATAATAAATGAATAAATTTAATTTATTTAAATATAATCTGTATTGATAGTGAAAAATGCTTGACGTAGGGGATATAGAGTAATATCATTGGTATTATAATTTCATACATTAATGTATGGAGTTTAAGTTATATTATAAAAACAATTTGAATTACACATTAAAAGTAGGAGAAAAACGTGAAGAGTTTATGTTTCGCTTTATTGCCATTGCGCAATAAAATCAATCAGTTGATTATGCTGATTACAGTTTTATGTATGGTTTTACCGTCATACGGTATTACTGTCTCATCTGTTAACCCGACGGATAACGCAAATATGGTGTGGGTGCCTGCTGGCACATTCACTATGGGTTCTTCTAATCGAGATTATCAGGATGAACCTTCGATGCCTAAACCTGCGCATCGGGTATCTCTTACCGGTTACTGGATTTATACCAACGAAGTTACAGTAGCACAGTATTCAGCATTTTGTACTGCCACATCACATACCTTGCCAACTTTCCCCACCGGGTATAGTTGGGCTGGCAAATCAGGATGGTCAGACACCAGTATGCAACAACACCCCATAGTAAATGTGAGTTGGGAAGATTGTATGGCATATGCAGTATGGGCAGGGGTTACACTGCCTACCGAGGCACAATGGGAATATGCTGCCAGAGGACCACAAGGATTATTATATCCATGGGGAATGGATTTTCAATATTATGATCATTCTAAAGGTTCATATATAAGAGAATATTATTATCCCATGTATGATATTTCAAGATGTTCATTTACTGAAAATTCGGGTTATTTAGGAAAATCAATTTGGCCAGTTGGTAGTTTTCCTGCCGGTGCAAGTTGGTGTGGTGCAAACGACCTTTCGGGAAATGTATGGGAATGGTGTGCGGATAGATATGGTGACTATTCATCTAAACCAGTAACTAATCCTACTGGACCACCATCAGGAGATTATCGTGTGTTGCGAGGTGGTGCCTGGAATACTCGTGCTACTGATACAATTGCTTGTTATCGTGGTAAACGAACTCAGTTAGCTGATGACGATGATATTGGGTTTCGTTGTGTTTCTAACACGCCTGGTTTGCCACCTCTTACAGCGGTTGTTGTAAATGTATCCCCTGCAAATACTGTATTGTTTGGTATACCAGTTACTTTGACTGCTACCGCTACCGGTGGTGCAAGTCTGCAATATAAATTTATGTATGGTAATGTTATGTTACGCGACTTTGCCACAAGTAATAGTTATGTTTGGACACCAGGGGCAGTGAAAACATACAGCGGTATCACCGTAATAGCAAAAGATATTGCGAGTACTGACCCGTTGGCAACAGTAACATCGCCGGCAATCAGCATTACTACCAAAAATGCGTTGACTGCAGTCGCATTGGTAACATCACCACTAACAACCTGTAATACCGGAACAGCAGTTACATTAACTGCTACTGCTACTGGTGGTGCCTCGGTACAATATAAGTTTATGGCAGGCACAACGGTAATTCGCGACTTTAATGTAAGTAATACCTACACCTGGACACCAGCAACTGTGCAAACATATAATCTGACAGTTGTGGTTAAAGATACACTGGCGACTGACCCGAATGCGACAGTAACTTCAGCTATCAAATCTTTTGTGGTTACCTCATCATTTGTTCCTTTAACATCAGTCTCTGTTTCTGCTGTACCTGCATCTCTAACTATCGGCAGTTCTGTTAACCTTACCGCAACCGCAACAGGTGGCGCAGCAGTCCAATATAAATTTATGTATGGCACCATAATGTTGCGTGATTTTGCAGTAGCAAATAGTTATACATTTACACCTGCAGCAGTTAAAACATACAGTAATATTACAGTTATCGCAAAAGATACCGGTGGTGTAGACCCGACAGCAACAGTGACATCACCACCAATAAATGTAGTGGTAAATGCGGTAGTATCTGCGCCGACAATAGCATCATTCTCACCGATTAGTGGTGGTGTTAGCACAAGTGTCACTATTATCGGAACTAATTTGTCTGGTGCTGTAAAATTTAATGGTATTACATCTACAGAGATAATTGTAAATGGTAATTCAACATCAATAACCGCTACTGTACCAGTTGGAGCAACTACCGGTAAAATCAGCGTCATTACATCTGGTGGCACAGCAACCAGCACCACTGACTTTACTGTGATTTCTTCACCCACCATAACTTCATTCTCGCCGACTACTGGTGCGGCAGGCACAGTAATTGTAATTACCGGAACCAATTTAACCGGTGCGACCGCTGTGCAATTTAATGGGATATCAGCAACAATATTTACTGTTGACAGTGCTTCGACAATATCTGTTACCGTACCTGCTGGTGCTACTACAGGGAAAATTAGTGTAACGACTCAATATGGCACGGCAACCAGTGCCACTGATTTTATTCCCGCGTTGTCCTCTGTTGTATTAACCACATCACCAGTTAACACTGCAGTATTGGGAACTCCAGTTACCCTTACTGCTACTGCTACTGGTGGTATAACTTTACAGTATAAGTTTATGTATGGCACATTAATGTTGCGCGATTTTGCAACAACAAATAGTTACACATTCACCCCATCAGCTATAAAAACCTACAGTAATTTAACTGTAATCGCTAAGGATATTAATCCGGTTCCGAATATTTCTATTACCTCAGCACCGGTAAGTTTTGTAGTAACTGCACCACCATTGCCCACCATCACCTCCGTCACACCGTCTATCGGAGAAGTTGGTACAGTAGTTACCATTACCGGCACCAATTTAACCGGTGCGTCTGTTGTAAAATTCAATGGTACAACAGTAATAACCATAACCAATATTACAGCGTCATCATTAAATGCTACTGTGCCAGTAGGTGCAACTACAGGTAAGATAAGCGTGACAACTCCTGGTGGGATAGTAAACAGTGTTGATAATTTTATTGTAAATAGTGTGGGTGTTAATCCTGGTGATAAAAAAATAAATCCTATTGATGGTGCAACCATGGTATGGGTGCCGGGTAATACATTTACCATGGGTACTGAATATGATGCATGGTGGGATGCACCATATACTCAACGAGTAACTCTGTCTGGTTACTGGATATATAAATATGAGGTAACGGTGGCACAATATCGTGCTTTTTGTTCAGCTACCGGTCGTATGTTACCACATTTTCCACAACCGATAACAGATTATTATGGTGCTTTATCTAATTATAGTTGGGCTGGTAAAACAGGTTGGGATGATGCTACATTACAACAACACCCGATAGTAAATGTCACCTGGTATGATTGTAGGGTTTATGCTGACTGGGCAGGTGTAATATTGCCAACCGAAGCGCAGTGGGAATATGCTGCTCGTGGACCAGAAGGATGTAACTATCCGTGGGGTGGTATTGCGAATAATGGTGATAATTATAATGGTTGGGATATTACTAAATGTGCGAATTATGATAATTCATTTAATGTTGAAAAATCTACCAGACCAGTTGGTAGTTTCTCTAATGGTGTTAGTTGGTGTGGTGCACAGGATATGTCAGGTAATGTATGGGAATGGTGTAATGACTGGTATGGTAAGTATTCGACAATATCGGGTACAAACCCAACTGGGCCAACAACGGGATATAGTCGCGTGTTTCGTGGTGGTTCGTGGGACTACAATGATATTAACAGTTATAGATGTGGTTTTTGTGGGTACACATATACTAGTGATAATTACAATTATATCTGGG
>CAZNLA010000161.1:0-10698 GCA_964573385.1 uncultured bacterium | reverse complement strand
GTTAAAGGGCAATACGCGTATGATATGCTTACCAGGTCAATACAATACGCGCAGGAAAGACATCGTCTGCTCAGAGATTTAGAAGATATTCGCAACCAGTTGGCTGACCGTGTGGAGGAACGCACCCGGCAATTGGAACTGGCAAATAAAGAACTTGAATCATTTAATTATTCGGTATCGCACGATTTACGGTCGCCGTTAAGGGTAATCGCATACATGAGTGGAGAGTTAAAAGCAGACTTTGCAGATAAAATGGATTCATCCGCGATGGAATTAGTTGATCGTATTGTTTCAGCATCAGACAAAATGTCGCATTTAATAGAAGACCTTTTGCAATTATCAAGACTTACTCAAAGAACATTAAAATCAGAAAAAGTCGATATCAGTCGGATTGCTGTAGATTTTATGTCAGAATTATCATTATCAGACACTAATCGGAATGTATCCACTTTAATTGAAAATGATTTAACTGTATCCGGTGATAGCAATCTGCTGAGAATTGCAATTGAAAATCTATTACGCAACGCCTGGAAGTTTACCCGCAAAGCACCGCAACCTGTAATTTCTATAGGTAAATTAAATTATGATAATGTTCCGGTTTATTTTGTTAAGGATAATGGCGTTGGGTTTGATATGAAATATGCGGATAAATTGTTTGCACCTTTCCAACGTTTGCACTCTGAAGCTGAATTTCCAGGTACCGGTATAGGATTAGCAACAGTACAACGAATAATATACCGGCATGACGGACAAATATGGGCACATAGTTCACCCGAACAGGGAGCAACCTTCTATTTTACAATTCAGGCATCCAAACCTGCTGACTTCACTGTTTAAAGGAGAAATTTATGGCAATTTCATTACGTTTATTATTAATTGAAGATTCACAGGATGATGAGTTAATGGTACGCAGATTATTAACAAAATCCGGCTTTAATGTCATGATAGAACGTGTAGATACCGCGGAAACGCTTAAAACAGCCATGATTTCCCGTTGGGATTTTATAATTGCTGATTACAGAATGCCCAGTTTTACCGGAATTGAAGCCTTAAAAATTGTTCGCCAAATAGATTCGGATGTACCATTTATTTTAATAAGCGGTGAAATAGGTGAAGATATAGCAGTACAGGCAATGCGTGACGGAGCGCAGGATTACCTGATGAAACAAAACCTGACCAGATTAGGACCGGCAGTAGAACGTGAATTGCGTGATGCCAGTCATAGACGAGAGAAACGCCAGTTCGAACAGTCACTACGCGAAAGCGAAGCACGATACAGATTGCTGGTAGAGCATATACCGGCAATAGTTTTTGTTGTTTCATTGGAGGATGGGTATCGTGTGACATTTCTAAATAAACAGATCTGTAATATTTTGGGTTATCAACCGGAAAGCATCATCAGCATGGGAACCAGATGGTTAGAAATTATTCATCCTGAAGACCGGACAAACCTGTTGCGGGAATTACGTCGTTGTGCTGAAAGAAGTTCTATTTTACGATCAGATTTAAGATTTTTTGACACCATGGGCAATATTGTGTGGTTTCATATAGAAGCATATGTTGTACCGGGTACTATAAATAAACCATCTGTTCTGCAGGGGGTAATGTTAGATATTACTGAAACCAAACAGGCAGAAGATGCACTTCGGGAAGAAATGCTGTTTGCGCAACAATTAATTGACGCTGTAACAAATATTGTCAGTGCGCGTGAACAACACATGTTAGGCATTCAGAATTACAAAATTGATGCTGATTAAGATTAAGAGACGCGATATTCGCGCCTCTTAACGGATTATAATTAACGGGTAACAGTTACCTTACTTAAACCGCGGGGTTCATCCGGATTAATCCCCCGGAGTATGGATAAACTCCGCGCAAGGAATTGACCGGCAGTAATAAATGAAAATGGCGTCATCCACTCCGGCAGATTCATATCAACGCAAACAGGAATGGCCACGTCAGCATCGCGCAACGCATCGCTATTATTACTTATAACCACTGCTTCTGCACCACGTTGTTTAGATGTGTGAATAACTTGCATAACCGACTCTAATGTGGGCCCGTTTGCCGCGTGCGCAATTACCGGATACCCACGGTCAATAATAGCAATCGGCCCATGCACAAAGTCCGGTGTGGCAAATGGTTGCGCGCGCACATACGTTGTCTCGCGTAATTTTAACGCTAATTCATTCGCCGTTGACAAATTGTAGCCACGACCCAAAACCACGCATTCTTCCAGATAGCGGAAACGAACAGCATTCTCCTGAATTACCAACTTGTTATCAATAACATTTTTTATCGATTCCGGCACCAGTTTTAATGCTTCTCTTAACGCATTACTATCCGCGATTTCAGCAACCAACATCGCTAAAACGGCAAGTGACGCGGTATATGTTTTTGTTGCCGCAACCGCACATTCTTTTTCGGCTCCCAATAAAATCGTGTCGTCAGCAATTTCATCCAGTATTGATCCTTCACAATTTGTAATTGCAATTGTATGCGCGCCACCACGCTTAGCGCCTGCCAATACTTCAACCACATCTTCCGCAGCACCACTCTGAGAAATTCCAACTACCAGACAATTTTTCATATTTACATTTGCGTGATATGTTGAAAAAACTGATGGCGCGGATAGACCGGAAGGAATTCCAGCAACAGTTTCAAACAAATATTTAGCATATAATGCCGCATGGTCACTGGTTCCACGTGCCGCAAAAAATACAGCATAGGGAGAAACTTTGCGAAATTTAGCGGCTATCTCCGCTATCATTGCCTGCTGCCCGGTTAACAACCTTTCAATTACTGCCGGTTGCTGTTCTATTTCACTATTCATTAAAATACCATAATTATTCATGCAAACCCCCATTTCTTAATTAGTATATCATTTCATCACAGTTCTATTCAATGAATACGATTGTGTGAAATTTATGGGCAATACGTCATTGCGGTGTAATAGTTACCATATTTGGGTAAAACAATTTAAAATATTTCAAAGGTAACAAATAATTAATGACACAAGATTCTAAATACCGCACCCCTGTGACAATGCAAAACACCATTTGGGAATGGCTTATTGCTATCGTTATAAATTATATTATATTCCAGGCATTCTGGAGTTACAATGTTATATATCGACAGGGTGAATATAATATTGATTCAGCAAATACCGCAACAGCATGCGCATCTCTGTTAATATTCGCGCTTGTACTTACATTAGGACCTTTATATCGTATCGGATTATGCAAAAAATGGGGTATACGTCTGCGCCGACCAATTGCGCTGATTGCTATAATCCCGGCTTATATACACTCGTTCCTGGTAATCAGGGGATTCATTGCTAATGAGATTAATCTGGAAGGAGAACTGAAAATCAGCGCGATATTGGGTATGGCAGCATGCGGATTAACTATACTGCTTATAGCAACCAGTTATCCCTACGCATTGAGAAATTTAAAGACAACTTTGTGGAGAATATTTCAGTTTACTGGTTCTTTTCTTCTGGTACTGGTATCAATAGCGCATTATATGGTTTTAGGCTACTATGAATCGTGGCAGATGTGGTTTGAAGACAAAATACCCGCCGCACCGCCAGCAGCATTAATTGTAACTATTTTCTGCGCACTGGTAATTCTGCTCCGAATTGCAGATGGTCTGAGATGGATAGTCCAACAAATAATAGTAAAAAATAAAAAATCCAGTAAAATAATAACCGAACCGGAAATGGCAGAATAATTACAAACAGTACTTTCGCTTAAGGTACCTTCGACAGGCTCAGTGACCGGTCGCTGAGATTGTCGAAGCGACCATTTTTAATCATATTTTTCTTTAAAAGCGAAAGTCCTGTCTCAAAAAGGAATACCGCGGGCAACGTTCTCCACATGAAAAATAGATATTTTCAGGTTTTGTAATTGCCTATATTTTTTTATCTTTTATCTCATTTAACCGGCAATGCTGTAGCTTTACCCCATTTTATAGCATTTGGCAGTTTTACG
Source organism: uncultured bacterium (assembly GCA_964573385.1). Lineage (GTDB taxonomy): Bacteria > Armatimonadota > Hebobacteria > CAIYQO01 > CAIYQO01 > JBAXQQ01. The sequence continues at coordinate 6,706 of CAZNLA010000161.1, read as the reverse complement.
TCTTCAATTTTCTCGCCGTCATCCAACCATGGATATCTTTGTAATTCCCCTTCATTATTTATCAATATATATGCCATGTTAATCTGTATTTCATCAGCGATATCGAATCTTTCTTCTGTTAAAGTTTCCATGTCACCGGTACCACGTTTGAATGTCTGTTTTGTTTTCACCGCAATATCCGGGAATTCAGCAAGTGGTATTTCCACCTCCGCACGCCAACCATATCCGTTCCATCTTGGGATAATCGCGGCTTTTGCACCCTTTACAACTGACCATGCGTTGTTGCGGTATATAATAACTGACGGCACTTTTTTTTGATTCAAAGTGATGAATATTCTCGAGGTTCCACCATCTGTTTCCTCACTATTTTTTTGTTGTGAAGGTCCTGTTAACAGTTCTATTCCTTCGTTTTTACCCCACATCCCGCTAATATCAGCATTTTTAGCTGGTTGTATCATTGCCGGGGAATTAACATTTGCCAAAAGGTAAAGCGCGCCTGCATCACGGCGCATGCGAATATCGCCGATGACGGTTTTGCCGGATAATATCGACATACCGGAAGATTTTGGTAACCATTCCCAATCATAACCATCAATACCGTAACCACGGCCTACGTTGCCCCACCATGTTTCATATGGGATAACCGTTTCTCTGATTTTTTGCGTTTCACGCGGCAGTGAACTAATCATATTTATCGTCCCTTCCTGTCGATTAATTTCTCCGGGTCCGGTTACTTCCAGTATAAAATCATCACCGCTGCGAACGCCAAACAGTAACCGTTTTCGGGTATTTGGATCTTTAACAAACAACCCGGTGAAACTTTCAATATATACCGCATTCGGGCCAACTTTTGGCTGTTTGCCATTTTCATCGACAATGACATTACCCAGAGTAAAGCCGTCACTGGTATATGCAACATAATGCGCGGGTTCCACCACATGTGCTATCACAATATCATCAACTATACCGGCTATTCCGGATACGGTGGTTAAATCACCCTCACGTTTTGGTTGGGCGTCATGCTGTCCAATAATCCATTTAAATTCGCCATTATTAACTTTTATTATCTGGTTTTCACAAGCGCGGTCCCAAAAACTCATATGTCGATGTGTGCCATAATTAGCCGCGAAATATACCGCACCGTCTTTGTCCGGCATGGAGTTAAAGACATGACCATCCTCAATTGCGGGTTGTCCGGCGCGCAGGTAAGGCGCATATGCTCCATCTTTATAATATGGCACTCCGCGTTCATCAAAACGTGATGGTGCCAGCGTACCTGACCAGCCATATAACACCATATCTCTGGTTAGCCAGGCAAAACGGGCAACTGGCGGAGCGTCATACATTTCAGTAGCCTGTGCCAAACCGTCACCATTACTGTCCGACCATGACTTACTTTTTTTACTATCGTTAGATACAAAACATGCGGGAATCCAGCTATCTTTATCATCCATACGCCAAATAGCAGCACCGCTGGCCATTGTTGCGCGATTTCCTTTTGCGATTCGCCAAAAATAACGCGTACCATTTTTTGCAGTAAATGCAACGACATGGCCATATCCTGGCTGCATTGCACCGGTCATCAAATCTTGCTCATCACCTTCAACAATTGGTTGTGTCATATGGAATACCGACTCGATTTTCCAGGCGTTCATCGGTAATTCCGGATTTTTCGCATATGCGGCAAAATCAATTTTCGTTTTAGCATAATCCGGGGTATTTTGCGATGCCTGATAATATACCGTTGATAAATCATCAAGATCCGGCCCACAAACATTGTAGGCTACCGGTCCGTAGAAATCTTTCAGCCACTTCCCATCAGTTGTTAATTTGGCGACACGGCGCAAGGTAGATACTTCAACTGCCCAAATATGGTTATCCGCACTAATTGCCAACCCTACTATATTTCGAAATTCAAGCGGATCGTATTTCGCCACTGTCACAGGTCGACCACCTGCATTTCCATAAGATGCTAACAATTTTCCATCAGCAGAGAACTTCTTTATCTGCTGACTATCGCCTAAATCAGATACGAAGATATCTCCTTGTTTATCACGAACCACAGCGCGTGGTGCCGATAAATCATTTATAAAAGCGGTAATTTTACCACCTGCAATATCAATTTTTACAATTGATTTTTCTGAACATACCAGCAAAGATTGTTCATCCAACGCGCATAAACCGAGTGGCTTATTAACCTGAATATTTTCAATAATTTTGCCAGTTGCCAGATCAACAACACCCAATCTGTCTTCACCTGTCACACTAAAAAATACTTTATTGCCAACTATAGCCATGCCAACCTGCATTTTTTTCGGGTCGCCAAGTGAAATTCTCGCCGTTTTACCAACTATTGGCACATCTTTTCCAGTATCCGGGTCCATGCGCACCAGTGCTATGTCCGTCTTGACTGCGTTTAGGATATAACAATATTTTCCGTCTGTTGTCCATGCGCGTCCTGAACCGAAACCACCCATTGATCTTTTCCAAATAGTTCTTCCTTCAGAATCGACTTTTCGCATTGCCGGATGTCCTTCTTCGGTTCCGCCAAGAATATAGATGCCGGTTGCATCAGCACCAATTACCGATGCCCCGCCATGCTGACCGCCCATGGAACCTTTACCGTCTTCGGTACGATACGGTGGACTTGCGGAATTGCCGACACTGCCAACAAATTTTGTCCCCATGCCATCAAAATATATTAATTTCCATTTATACTGACCCGGTGGCAACACTTCATCATATCGGTCGCGACCATTCCATACCACCGTGTGCTGACCGGCGTCCATCTTATCCGCGCGCAGTAATTCGCGGATAATCCACCCCTTTTCATCTGTTACCACCAGGCTGACCCGAGCAGCTTTTGCAATGCTAAAATTTATCGGAATTCCATCAATTTTCTTTTCCTGCTGGCTGTCGGCGCGCAATCCGGGATCTTTATCAAACAGTTTTGCCGTTCCCCAGGAATCCGGATGCAGCATTGCCTCAGTAGGCAAATCCTCGACAGTAAACGCGTCACCACCAGCAGTATGCCACCACGCCGATGCAACATTTGTCATACCTGCCGGATCGCCAAATATTACCTGCGCGTCAAATGGTACCATCATTCCCGCAACCGGGGTGAATCCCAGTGATGACCATGACAAAACAATTTCTGCCGCATAACCACCATTAATATTTTTAAATACAACATTGGCACCAGCAAGCGGGCCCACATAATCCATCTTCACTGATTTAACCGGTGATGCAAAAGTATATGGTCGTTTAACCGCGGATTGCGGACGATAAACCATCACCACCGGTTTGCCATCAATCTGCGCAAAAATCACCCGTTGATTACCGCCTTTTCCATCAACTGCGCCAAAACATAACGAAACAGCGTCTCCCTTTATCAGTTCTTCCAAAGCTGCAGACGCATTTTTTAACGGACTTGCATCAGTTACCTTCACCAGCAAATACAAATTATTCTCATCATATACCATCATAAATTTAGCCGCCTGATTTTTATCAGAAAATAAAATATCAGCGCCAGTTATACCCACCCACTCAGTTGAATCTCCGTCAATCAATATCGGTTTATCTGTTTTAACGATAGCCGCGGTCATATCGTCCGCATTTGCGAAAGTAGAAACAAGCAGGATTAACAACAGCATGAAAAATGATGATTTATTTATAAAACACATAGTCATCCCCTTTTAGAAATCAATAAAAAACCGGTTTACCATAATATTAGACGCATATACAGGTTATTTAGTTATGCCTGATTTATAAAACTGTATATAGCGGTAAATATGCTTATTTTTCATTACAATTCTCATAAAATAAATCATCGTTTTACTCCAACAAACGAAATATTATTTCACCCACCATATTTATCATAACTATCGCTTTTAAGTAAAATATGCTTAAGAAGGTCGCTTCGATAGGCTCAGCGTCCGATCATTAAGGCTTGTCGAAGTAACCTTAATCGAAAATACTATTTATATTTTCAAAAAATTCATTGACACATTAATATCAATCTGTAAAATAATCACATATCATTACGCTATTATTAATGGCAAAGGAATTAATATGTTATCCCGTGAACGCGTTATTGCAACCATCCGTCATCAACCTATTGATCGTGTGCCGGTTTATGCCTGGGTTCGTGCTAATCTGGAAGGTATCATATCCGAGTCTTTTGGTTCTGTAGAATCTTTTGAAGATTATTATGAGTTTGATTACGCTCATCTATTCGGTGGTCCTTCTTGTGTTGATTGGAATAACCTGAAAGCTGGAATTGAACCAGCGGAATATATGGATATGGTATTACCGGATGTTAATGATTCTTCCGCTTATGACGGATTGAAAAAGAGCATCGCGTATTATCAGGGAGAAAAAGGACGTTTTGTATATGTCCAGACTCCTGGTATATTTGAGACGCTGAATGGGGTGTTTGGTATCGAAAACCACCTTGCTTATCTGCTTATTTTTGAGGAAGAGTTGCATGAAGTATACCGCCGTCAAATGGAATGGAACCGGGCATTTGCCAATAACTGTATCGATTTAGGTGTAGATATGGTGCATGTGTCAGATGACTGGGGAGCGCAAAACAGCCTTATTTTTAGCCCAGATATCTGGTGGCGTATGATATACCCATACCATTTGCCAACTTGCCAGGCGGTAAAAGCACGCAACACTTTCCTAAGTCTGCACAGCGATGGTAATGTAAGTCAGGTGCTGGACGGTATTGTAAAACTTGGGTTTGATGTAGTTCACCCATATCAGGAATCCGCCGGGATGAATCTGGCGGATTTCAAGAAAAATAATATTCAAAACTTCACCGTTATGGGCGGTCTGGATGTACAAACCACCATCGGTTTTAGAAAGTTAGATTTTCTTGCCAGCGAAATACGACGGATATTAAATTTATTTAAAGATGGCGGGTTATTATTCTGCACAACTCATTTCATTCAGGACCATTGCACAATAGAAGAACTAAAATTCGCGTTCAACCTGATACATGAAATTGTGAATGAATAGGATTAACCATCCAAATGCCAGATTCGGGTTTCACCACGTTGTAAATCCAGTTTAATTTCGCTTACCATTCCCATATCGTCGCCATAAATGGCATCTTTTACATGGCGCATCCGTGGTAAACGTATTAAGCGTTCACCGGTACCGGCAGCATGAATAGCCAGTAAGCCTTCATTTGCCATTACCTGACTGCCATCAGTCATATACCTGTGTATGCCGATATCATCAGCAAAACAACCTGTCAACTGTGCCGGCAAACCCGGTACTCCAGACCAGATGGCAGTCCAATCAACATATTTTTTTCGCACTAATACCGGATAATATTGCCTTTCCAGCCAACCAATGGTTTCTGCATCCGGATCATCAGCATAGAGAATCGGCGAAATTTCTTTATCTGTCCCCCATGACATTTGTATATCATGCAATATTGTTTCACCACGGCAAGGCCCACCATGTGGGTATGATTTTATATTAATGCCTGTTAACTGACTGGTTAATTCAATATCCATTCTTTTCCCATCACTGATTCCCTGACCATGAAGAAAAATTAATGTTTTACCTTCTTGCATCAGAACCCGTTTTATCAATTCCTTTTCTTCATCATTAAGCCACAAACAACCGGCAACAACTATCATTTTCCATCGGGCAACATCACCGTTTTTCTCTGCTAACGCCAAATCCTCTACCCGTACAAAGTCAACCGGTGCGCCAATGCGCATTAATTCTATTTGCTGGCGCGGCCATAAGATATCAATCAGGGCATCATCCTGTTTTAAAAGTCGGAATGATTCTTCATTTGTTAAGAACGCAATCTCCGCGCAGGAACCGCGTTGATAATTTAGTGCCACATCGGCAATTTTCCGCATACCAGATATTCCTGCTTCAACTTCATCATCGCAATACCAACGATTACTATCATGGTCCATCCACCACTGGCTGCCGCCGTCAGCAAGGGCACCGGCAATATTCCTGCGCAAAATTTCCACCGTTTCACCGGCATTCCGGCAACAATATCGCCATGGTGTCCATTTTGCGCGATGGGTGAAGGTATCATCTTCCGCATAAAATATCTTGCCGTGTAAACGGATGCTGGCAGCTAAATTATGGTGACTGTAAACACCACCGGGATTGCGATGAATATATGCAAGCGGTGTACAAAGCACATCAATATCCGGCGAGTTAAGCACCGGATTAAGATCGCTGAAACCGGTGTTGCAGGCGCCATACGCGGAACCATATGGCCAGATATGATAACCATGGAATGCAGAGATAAGTTTGTTACTGCCGACAGTATTTAACGCTTCCCGCGTACCTTTCGCCAAAACAGCCAAAGCATCTGCCTGGGTATGGCCATGGAAATTAAGCCAGTCAACTAACGCGGTTTCATTTGACGGGTCAATCAGATGACTTGCCGGTGGCCATGTTTCCCCGCGGGTGCGTTGCTGCCAGGCAGGTGGTTCCGCGTTATCAAATGATACCAACGGGTTATTCCAGGCGATTCGCAAAGATTCTTCAACGATATATTTACTTTGCAACCATTCCCGCCACGCGTTAATCTGGCACGGCGCGTATCCACTGACAACCGGTTTCCAGGCATATGCCCACTCGCCACAATCGCCGGCATTTAACTGGTATACCCATACAGTGTCGCCCCAGCGTTCTTCCATATATTTCACAAATCGCCGCA
>CAZNLA010000160.1:0-10728 GCA_964573385.1 uncultured bacterium | reverse complement strand
TAATCGCCACCCTTGCCCATACACTGGGTCATACCCCATAATTTGCCAGGACCGGTAACGCCCATATTTAACGCGCTTTGCCATGCGGTAATATCGCTGTAACTCCACATTTTTTTGCCATCTTTGTCATAACGCGCCAATGCTGTGCCCTTGGCAGGAGTATAGGTAAATATACCACCATCATCCGCAGGAACTGACGAGTAACCTACCGGAAGGATATATTTTTCAAATTTAGTAAGGTCATATTTCGGTATACCATTTTCGATGCTGACAGGTTTTAACAACTGACCTGCTACCACAATAGAAAGGTCCGGAAATACCCAGGTAATATCAAACCGTTCAAATGGTGTTTTAGCAAGTGGTTTTACTTCTTCTGCCTGCACGCAACAGTCACCATTCATATCCTGCCAGAAATATTGCCCGGTGGGATATTTTTTGCGGTCGTTATCCATAAATGGTATACCGGCAGGACCGATATAATCGTACCCGACGAATATTTTGGAAAGGATCGGTTTAAACAAATCACCATCGCGATAGTACAAACCGGAATAATGCGCGTAATTATTGCCAAACATATACTGGTGGCCATTTTCCGCTGTGAATATTTTAGGACTTGCCGAATATGAACCGGCACCAAGTGATGGAATCATTTCCGGTGATGTCTTACGCCAGATTGTAGTTTCCGGTGTTACCTTATAATTTTTCCAGTCGATTTTCCACAATACATTGTGAACAAGAATTTCATCGGTCTTTTTAGGGTCAATATATCCGTAGGCAAAATAATCACAACTGCCGAAAAACTCTTTCTTAAAATCGCCGGTTTTAACATCCCATACGCTGAAACGTTTGGGTGCGTCAGTGGTTTCCGCCACCCACAACTGGCCATTTTTATCAACGCTGATACCACCCGGCATATATATTCCAGATGATTCATATTTACCAACTGCCGGTCGTCCGCCTGCCTTACCTATGCTACGCAGATATTTACCGGTCAGGTCAAATACAGATGTATTCATCAATTTGCCACTGTTAGCAACAAATATCATATTTTCGTAAGAAGTCACACTAACTGGCTCATCTATCTTTTCAGTTATTTCAGTAACTGTTTTTCCATCTTTCAATATCAGCACTTTCCCTGCGCTAATCACCGCGACTTTTCCTTCTGCAAACATTGCAATGCGTTCCGGAGTTGCAACTTCCCATGTGCCGATAAGCGCGCCTGTTTTAGAATTAAACCGCGCAATTAAATTGCGTCCCTTATAACTGGCTATCAATTCATTTTTGTCACATGCCAAACCTGTAATAGCATTTGTTTTATCATCGCCACCATCCGGTGCGGCAATATTATCTTTGCCATTTAACTGGATAGGACGTGCTTCTTTTAATGTCATTAATTGAATGGAATTACTGCGGGTAAAACCACCGCCACCGGCAGAAAATACTATAGTGCCGTCTGTTGCAACCTGGGTAGCGTCATAGTTGCATCCCCACTGTTTGCGTCCGGTAAAGTCGGTACGGATAATACCCCAACCGTATTCACTGGCGTTCCATGCCAGTAATACTCCGTCATCAAACGCGCAAACTGCCTGCGGTGTACCATGGTCTGCTCCCCATCCGCCTTTACCATCGGCAGTCGGATACGCGGGTTGACCGGCATTATGAACAGAGAAACGATATTCCGCTTTTATCGGGGCATGGTAGATACCACGCCAGGTATAACTGCCGGCAGGTAACAAATTACCACTATCATCGCACCCATCCCATTTCTCAACATTTTTTCCACCCATACGTTGTTGTTGCGGTACCAGCATGCGCACATTTTCATTTTTATCATTAAATATCTGTATGGTGCATTCTGCGTCTTCCGGTAATGGATACGCAAAATCCAGGGGCAAAGGACTATCCGGGGGAACGCCGGCTTCAACCAGTTTTTTATCTATTTTGCCTTCTTTTGAAAATGTCAGTTTTCCCCATGACGCAGTGCTCTGAAAAGGAAATCCCGGCGCACCCTGAACATCATATGCCCAGGCCGACCCGCCGGCGGTCATCTGTCCGTCAGGACGTGACCAGTTAAATTGTACTGTCGCCGCAACGACATCACCACCCTTTAACGCCGCTTTTGCGTTAAGGGTTTTCCAGGGAATTCGGTATTCATATGTAAATCCGGTGCCATCTTCACGTTTAAGATATTTCGCCTTAAACTGATTCTGTGGAACAAGACCCCGGGGGGCATTCTGTGGAATTCGGTATGTCATACCCAATTGCATTGCCAATTGCGGTTCATTGGTTTCGGTATAGTTCCATAATGTCAGATGCACAATGTCATCATGTATATCTTTAGGTGGATTAGCACCACCATATTTAAAAGTGCTTTCATCTAAAATTGGGTATCCGACTTTCGGGTCGGTGGTCAGGCGAAACTGGCATGAATCAGCATTCCACCCCTGTCCCGGGTCAGTGCGCGGGTCGCGCATATTCATCATCGGACTGGGGTCATTTATATCCGCGGATAGATATAACGCGTCATCATCATACATCATGGCAAACTTCGCGCTTTGCGAACCGCGGGTAGCCTGAATTACGAACATCTCAATCTGTCCCGACAAATCCCATTCATTCAATTTGCCGTCAATTTTAACTTTCTTTTTCACCGGCACAGCGTATAACTGTTTGTGACGCCCTCGCCCATTATCATTCGACGCCGCGACAATCGGCAACGCAAATGCCATAACGAACAGCAAAAGCAATGATAACCGGCACCAGTTTATAACCGGTACAGCAGTTTTAGAAAAACACATAATATTCCCCCTGATTACAAAAAAATCCGGCAAAATGTGTATACCGGATTACTTTATATTACCAATTATTCATTGAAAAATCAATATGATAACTGAAGAATGGATAAATTTTTTTTAATTTTGTATGTTTAAGGTAACTACTACTGGTGCGTGACCGGTGAAAGCGACTATTTTAAGCATATCTCTCATTTAAAACCGCAAGTTACGTCATTTTATTTTCTGGCAAAACAGGTGTAAATACATATGTAGGGTCTTCTTTCTGTTTACGCAATATGGGGATAATCTCGCGCCATGCAGATATAAGACTGGGACTAGCAACCGGCAAATCAGACTCGATTGCTTTACGTAAATGCCGCAAATTGTAAAATGGCACCGCGGCATACATATGATGTTCAACATGGTAATTCATATGCCAATATAAAAAACGGATAAACGGATTTACAATTACGGTACGACATGACAGTCGGAAATCTGGCACACTGGGAACCAACCCGACATGTTGGGTAAAACCACAAAGATAATTAAGCCAACTGCCATAAAACGGTGCAAGAGTAACAATAAATAATAATGGCCATAAATTAAAATATACAAATATCGCAGCCAGAAATAGATGACCAAAAAGAATAATGCGTGCCCAATCACGAATTTTATGACGGGTTTCAACATCTTCTATCGGGAAAATACGCTCTTCCCATTCACCTTTAAAAATACCACAGGCGTGGCGAAATGTATTCTGCAAGATAAATTTCATCATCGGGAAATTATATGTCAGAATAAAAAATATATCCAGTTTTTTCATGCTAATTGGCAATACAACTTCCAGGTCTATCCCTTTATGCACCGTCCATTTATGGTGTCCTTTGTGACTTACACGAAAATGAACATAATTTGTATAGCTTAAAAACGCAACAATTATAAGGAAAATTTCATTCAATTGCTTTGTTTTAAACGGGGTATTATGACAAAGTTCATGCCCGGCACCAGCAAGGCCCAAAAACGAATATATGGTGGCGTGTAAATATAACGCCAATACGACAATCGGCCATGAAAAATGTAGCCACGCGTAATATGCACCCATGCCGGTTGCAATTGTCAGTATAAATTGTGGGATAATCTGCGCAAACGCTTTCCAATCACTGCGTTCCGTCAACTGACGCAAGGTATCCTTATCAATAGGTGAATGGTACCAATTAATACGAATATCATTCAATGAATTCATAACTTACTCCGGGTAAACAAATGTTATTCTAACCAATAAAATTGTAATATCAGGACTTTCGCTTTCAAAGAGAAATTTGCTTAAAAATAGTCGCTTCCACAGACTCAGCCACCGGTCACTGAGCCTGTCGAAGTGACCTTAAGCGAAAGTCCTGTAATATTCATAACCAGATTTATTTTATTATACACAGAGTATCTTCATGATTAAACATTAATTATCATAAAATATTTAAATTAGTTCAGCTACAGGATTTTTGCGATAAAAATGATGCGCCATCATTAAGACCGCGGCAGATGACCACATAAATTCCGGGTGTCCATTGCCAAAACCAGTCAGGCTGTCATAACATTCATTTATACCATCACCGCGACTGATTGCAGTCAGTATTACATCAGCTAATTCATCCGCCTCACGTTTAAACCCACTTTGCCACAGGGCACCAAGGTACCAGTTGTTACCATGTATCCAGGTACGCCCGCGCCAATATGACTGTTGTACCAGTGCGCCGGGGAATGCTGCCGGACTATATAAAAAACCACCGGAACGGAAAGTCGGGTGTGCCCGGTCCACTACCGGAAATGGAAAAGGGGTGAGAAAATGTTCAGGTGACAACAGATATTCGCGGCAAAGATGTTCGGCTATTTCCGGTGGCGCAATACCGGCATATACAGGTATAAACGACCCTAATTGTACCATACCGTTAAAGTTGCCAGTCTGAATATTCCTGTCCTGATAACTTTTCGTCTCCGGTTCTATCAACCATTTATTAATAGCAGTAGCCAGATTATCCGCCTGTTGCTGCCAACGCAATACGACATTATCCGGCATTCCCAACGCCTTTGCCATACCCGCAAGGGTGCGTAATTCCAAGACCAAAAACGCGTTTATGTCAGGACTTACAAATATATCCTGCTGCATTTTACCCCATTGCTTTGCATGCCATTCTTCGCCGGGTTGCGGGGTAAGCGGAGACCCGCTATGCCAACGTAAAGCATCGTCCAGACTGGTATTACCGGTTGGATATGCTACCAATCCATATTGATCCACAATATATTTATCCAACCAATGTTGCACATAACGCGATAGCGGTCCATAAAATTTTGCCATTAAATTAACGTCACCACATTCAGAAAAATAATGTCCGGTACCCCATGTTAATAATGGTATTTGATAACTATACAGATATTGCTGATGTTCATAAGTAACCGGCGGTGTACCATCATCTTTTATCCCGTCAGTTAATATTTGCAATACTCCGGCAGCGGCTTCATCTTCCCGCATTAAGCCCAAAGCAGGCAGTGTTGTGCCGGTATCCCAAAACCAGGTGGCGGCACACCCCGTTTTGCCGGCATGAATTGTCATACAACTTTGCTTATTCACATCATAATCTCGATATCGCAAAGTGCGCAAGGTACCTGCCGCCTTCAGTATTAAATCCTGGTGTTTACGCATTTCTGTTGGGGTTTCCGCAATTTTCATATAAGCGGTTTCTGTATCATTAATTACTCTGCACAAATCATCTTCTGACCATAAATTAGTTGGCCATTCCGGCATTGGTTCATCATTGAAGGTAAAGCGCATCGCAAAGCGACATACTATCTCACCATTTGCGGGAATAACCCGTTGAACATATTCTGTTTCCCCGCGGCAACCATTAATTACAAATTTAATATCATCATCCTGTGCCATAATTTCGGCAATATTTACATAACTTTTTGGCTTAATCATTCTGGTGTTAGTAAAGCGGAATCCTTTTTCGGTTACCACATAATTAAAATCTTCACCCGGATCACCGTCAGAAAACCATGATAAAGTTATCGGCACATCCACTGATGATTTATTAACCAGTCTGTAGCAAATATTCAGTACATCTGTCTTAGGGAACCATAAAACACACTCACCTTCTGTCGGTGGCATTGGAATAGTGCCATTATGAAAAAAATGTTCTGTAATATGCGAACGATAATAATTCATGGAATTATATGTTGATATATCTGCTTGTTTGCTTTCATCCAGTCCGGTATATCTTACGTTCATCCCCAGTAATTTGTTAAAAACCAAACGCGCGTCCCGTAAAAATAATGAATAACATTCATCAGGACCCGGTGCTGTGGCAGGGCTTTTTAATAGTGAAAAACGACTTCCGGCATCGCGGAACGCGTAATCACCGGCAAAACTGGCATCCATTGTTTCCACCGGCAAATGCCGACAAAAATTAACCAAATTTCGGCTTTGCGAAGTGTGAAAAGGCATTTTGCCATATCGAATATCTTCATGTTTAATCATAAATACCGCTTCCTTTGTTTTTTATCAAAATATATTTCAATAACAGGACTTTCACTTTTAGAGAAAAATATGTTAAAGATGTCACCACAGCAATTTTATACAGGACTTACGCTTAAGGTCACTTAGACAGGCTCAGTGACCGGTCGCTGAGCCTGTCGAAGCGACCATATTTAAGCAAATTTCTTTTGAAAGCGATAGTCCTGTTTATATAAAATCACGGTTAAAACGACATAGGTACACTTATAAAGTGTGATATTCATACACTATTTCCGGTTAGCGCTAACTACAACTATCAAATACCTTTAAAATATGGTTGTTTTTTACAAAATTATTTATTATATGGTGGTGCGGTTGTTAAACGTACTACTAATTCAACCGGCAAAACTACCTGTCGGTTTTCTTCTTCATTTTTCAGCAACATCTGAATTAATTGCCTCACTGCTTCACGTCCCAACTCTTCCAGCGGCAATGCAATGGTGGTAAGAATATTTTCACCATGCTTATCCACAAATGGTAATGCATCATCGTATCCAATTAAACTGATTCGTCCCGGCACCGATATATCTTCTTTATTTAACACCTGGTACATACGGATAGCGATTTCATCGTTTGGTGCAACCACCCCTGTTATCTCCGGGTTATCACGTAAAAAATCGATAAACACCTGTGTCGGTGGCATCAAACCTTCGTTGTTCCAATAACAATAATGTAAATATTTATCCGGGTCCAGATTACGGTCAATAAATGCCTGTTTAAACCCACGCAATCGCTGTTGATATGTATATTCGACATACGAAGAATGTAAAATATGCTTATGTCCCAAATCAAGTAAATGATTTACCGCCTGGTAACCACCATTGAAATCATCAGTTAATATTGCAGAGCAACCTTCTAATGGTTCTATCAGGGTCACAATTGGTTTGTCATGTATAAGTGTATCATTTCGCAAATGCTGAACAAACGGAACAGTTCTTTTCGGTACCAACATTATCACACCATCAATTTCACCACGCATAAATAATGGAGGTAATTGTTGCTCATCTAAAATATCATTAACATAATGCGTTAATAGCCCAAAATTATTTTGTTCAACTTCGTCCAATACGCCTAAATAAAGTCGTACATAATAATAACTGGTCGGCAATTCCCGCGGGAAAAATATTGCGATAACCTGATTTAATACTTTTTTGTCATATCTTTTCATTGCCATACGACGGGCAGCATGGTTTGCCGCCGGGTCGTACCCCATCTCTTTTACCACTGCCATAATCCGGTCAATTGTGGTTTTGCTGACACCCGGTGCGCCACGCAACGCGCGCGATACCGACATATGGCTCAATCCAACTTTTTTAGCCACATCTTCTAATGTTATATCAGCATTTTTTCTTTTATTAACGGAATTATTTTGTATATCATTTTTCTTCATAAATTAATTACCATTTTGTAAATTATACCTTAATTGCCATTATTCCTGCAAATGTAAAGACAGATAGATAGATAGTGTAAAAATGCTAATGAAACAATATTAATTATATAACCTGATACCTGTTGTAAATATGGTAATCCTTCATTTTACAGTTCAGACAATTAATAGATTAGCGAAAAACTTAAACTTCTACACCCGCAGCAAAGATTTTATGTTTTGTAAATTTTTCAATGGAATATACAATAACACAGAAACCTTCATAATAATGAGACCGGGTTATAATCTCCATTTTTCCATCTCCATTCAAATCCAGTATATGTGTATTTTCATAGACTCTTGTAGTAACCAATGTACTTCTTTCCATATAAAATTCCCCGTCAATAAGAATGGTTTTAGTAATTTTCCCAATATTTTTTCGCAAAAGGACGCAGGAATAATCACCATTAAAACAACCTGCCCAGGCTTTTTCATAATCAGGACGTGGAGTAGTCGCTGAAATAATCACCTCTTTACTACCATCACCATCAAGATCACAACGTAACAAACTGGTAATGTTTACTTGTGGATTTTTAATTCCTTTACTATTAAGAAATTTTTTGACAATATCTTGATATGTACCATTGTTAACATTCATAATTTCGGGTATACGCGGCAATGCGTTAATTTCATCTGATACTGCAAGTAAACCATCTTTTTTAGAAACTTTGTTACTGCTATCAAAATAGTATTCACCAAAAATTTCGTCACGCTTAAGTTTTATCCCGGTTATTTTTCCAACAATTCGATTTATTGAATATATATTATATGAATCAGTTTTCCGCATTATTTTTGCAATTTTTTGATCTGTAATCCATCTGTTTTTATGCCATCCACCTATGACAATCTCATCTTCAATGCTTATTACAGAAATTGTTTTATTAGTGGTTTTGGGTGACGTGTTTTTATTACCTACTGCTAACAGAATTATTGTTGCAGTAAAAATTAGTAAAATTGTATAAAATTTCATTAAAAAATTATTGTCCTTGTTTATGTAATCTGTATTTTACCCATTTAGCACCATAATCCTTAAAATGGCTGAACGATTAAGATTCTGTAATCACGTGGACGAATCTTTAATTGAACAGTATTACCATCAGTTTGTATTTTTAAGGCGGCTAATTTTTCTTCATCAGTTGGACCATCATCATTTAAATTCTTGTTTTTTTCAACATCCGGGTCAGGGTCCGCGTTATCCAATTCCTGATCTGTTGACCTTACTTTTTTGGGTGGTTTCAGACCCGGGTCGATATCGCGCCAATTAATCCCGGTTGAACCAGGAAATAACTTATCAATTATGACATCTAACTTAACATCGCGGATTTCTCTGTCACGATTTGCTACTATAACATAGGCGCAGGTATCATTAACATAAACAGCGGATATAACCTGTGCTCCTTCGTCTGCAGTAACTTTTAAAACTTTGTCTGATTTCCAAGCCGGATATACCGTAGGTTGACTGTCAAAAAACTTTTCTGCTTTTAATTTTGCCGTTAACGCGTCAGATATTGTCGCTATACCGGCAGTCATATACAAACCATCTTCTGTTCTGCGTTGCGGGTATGCCCATTGCTCTGCCGCCGGGCCCATAGGCAAGGTACGTGGCAAAGTGGTCAAATACGATACTCCGGTGCCCCACCGTTTCGAATCACCCAATATTCGTAATGTGTCTGTTCGCCAGAAATCCATGGCGTCGCGCGGCTTGGTATATTGTACCCCGGTGGTAAACTCGCCATTGCTCATATAACGGCAAAAACTGAATAGCGGAACTTCATAGCATACTGTCATATGTGCCCAAATACATGGTTCTTTTCCTGCCGCCTCAAAAAGCCGCCACAGTCGCATGCTGGCACGTCTTTGCGCAAGCATGGTAAAACCTACCCGTTTTTTATTTTCACTGCCTTCATAAGGATACGCGGTCGACGCAAGTGAATAAGTGTGGCCTACACTTACATCATCCCAATAAACCCCGTCTATTAAACCGCGGCGCAGAAATTCGTTAACTGCCCATACCGCATAATCTTCAAACTCAGGCATCCAGGCAATACGGCCGGTGGCAGCCCATAAATCATGATTCCAGTCCTTAAAAGAAGGCCCAGGTTGTGGCCATGACGCATCCGAGTATAAAATATTCCTTCCCCATTTCGCCTTGCTTTGTGATGCCATTGCTGTGGCGTATTCCCACGATTTCGGTTCAAGCCGGAAGGTATCTGTCGGGGCGGCATCTGCCGGGTCAGTTTTCATTTCAAACCCACCAAACGAATCACAGGCACCAAAATTTACACCACCGATTGCCATCTGTTTTCGCCAATCCGCCGGTTCCGGTTTGGCCGGTGTCGGTAATAACACAAAATGAAAACGGTGACCATCTTTCTTAACAACTACCGGGTCACGAATAACATTCATGCGGAAAATTACTGTATCATCCTGACGAATTATCTCCTGTGCTGGTTTTGGCCCGTCAACCGTCCAACCACGGTCATTTTCAGCACCGAAATACAACCCGGTATCATCTCCACCCAACCAAATATGCGGCATAAAATTTGTAACGCCATTAGCGCGGGTAAAATACTGATGTGGCTTATCAACACTATTCCACACACTGCCTTGTTTATCCGGAACCATACGCGCAATCCATGAATTGCGAAAATCGTTGCCACCACCATTGGCCAACAACTGAAAAGCTGTCGCTTTATTCATTGGAAAATCTATATCCAATTCATCAAGCTTTATTTCTACACCAGCTATTGGTTTAAGATTAACATTGCAATATATTAAGCCATCAAACTCCATCCAGGCATCAATATCAGCAGTCACGCCAACACCAGCAAGTGATGACTGCCAGGCGACACGGTCTGGCGATGTTTCGGTAAATTTAATATCTTTCCCTTCCAATACCGTGGTTCCAACAGTGCTGGTGACGCGCATTATAATCGGTGATGCCAGTACCTGCATTTTCAGCG
>CAZNLA010000159.1:0-10771 GCA_964573385.1 uncultured bacterium | reverse complement strand
GTTTCTATCTCAAAGAGGAATGCCGGGGACGGCATTCCGTACAGAAAAATAGAAATAATTGGGTTTTGCAAAAGCCTCTACAATTCACAAATTCCAATTTACAATTTTTAATTTTTAATTTTTAATTTTTAATTTTCCAGGGGTATCTATCAAAATTTTGTTTTATTGCGTATAATGGTACCGATATGGCTATTTTTAATGCAGAACCAGTTGCTACCCTCAAAGAGCGAACTTCTATTTCCGGGACACGTTGGATAAACAGGCATAGTGAGGATGATTTTCATCATGATGATATGCTGCCAGCATTGCGCGGATTATTATGCAGTCGTGGTGTTAAATCAGCGGAAGAGGCTGACGCCTTTTTAAAGATTGATATTAATTTATTGGGTGACCCATTTTTACTTCCTGATATGCGTAAAGCCGCTGAGAAGGTAGATGAAACTATCAAAAATGGCGGGCGTATACGCATATTTGGCGATTATGATACTGATGGTATCACCAGTTGCGCATTGTTGGTACGGGCGTTTAACGCGTTATCCGGCCAGGAATTAACTGATTGGTATATACCGCATCGTATAGATGATGGTTACGGATTAAACGCGGATGCAATAGACAAGGCCAAGGCTGATGGCATTGCGCTGGGTATTACTGTTGATAATGGTATTACCTCGATTGCAGTTTTGCAACACGCAATGGATATTGGTCTGCCGATGATAGTTACTGACCATCATGAACCCGGTGAAAATTTGCCGGTTGCGGTTGCGGTAGTTAATCCTAAAATCCCCGGTCACAGTTATCCATATATTGACCTGGCAGGTGTTGGCGTCGCGTTTAATTTATTACGGGCAGTATGCAAATTGCGCAATTTATCAGATGCCGCACCACAAAAGTTTCTTGATTTAGCCGCTATCGGCACCATTGCTGATGTTGCGCCTTTATTGGGTGAAAACAGGATTATTGCGCATCATGGTTTACAAATGATAAACCATACCAATAAAAAAATCGGTATTCCGGCAATATTACGGGCTGCAGATATCAAAGATAAGGTAAATTCCCGCGATGTCGCTTTTAAAATAGCACCACGGTTGAATGCATCCGGCAGAGTTGCCCATGCGGAAGCATCGTTAAAATTGCTATTGAGTAAAGAACGTGAAGAGGCCGACCAACTGGCGCGTCTATTATGCCAGAATAATGCTGAACGACAGCAGGAAGAAGCAAGTACTCTGGAAAGCGCGTTGGCAATGGTGACAGATGAAATGCTGGAGAAACGCCGGGTACTGGTGTTGGCATCACCGGATTGGCACCCGGGAGTTATTGGCATTGTTGCATCCCGACTGGTGGAACGTTTTTATCGACCCGCTGTATTAATCGCATTGGAAAATGGTATTGGCAAGGGGTCTGCCCGCGCCCGTGACCCATTTCATCTGTGGGAAGCATTGGATGAATGCAGTAAGTTGCTGAATAGATTCGGTGGTCACCGGGTGGCAGCAGGATTTGAAATTAAAGAGAAAAATATTAATAAACTGCGGGAAGAGTTAGATAAAATTGGCCATAGAACGTTGTCAGATGAAGAATTATTGCCGCGAATAAATATTGATGGTTGGGCTGAGTTATGCGATGTAACAACAAACTTCGCAAACCAGGTAGAGAAAATGCAGCCATTTGGCATGGGTAACCCGGAACCAATATTCGCGATTGAAAACGCGATTATTGACAGCGTATCTGCCCGTGGTTCAGAAGGTCAGCATCTTAACTTAATGCTCCGGGTAAACCAGGTAGGACGTTGCGTGTCTGCCATATGGTTTAATGCCGGCGAATATACCAGCAAATTAAGGTCCGGCGATAAAGTAGATGTTGCCGGCACGATATCATTAAATATATATATGGGTACTACAACCGCACAATTAAAAGTTAAAGATATACGGGTATAGTTGTAATCAACGTTTTTCAGCAGATTCATTGAATGTGAAAATAAAGAGAGGCTTTTGCAAAACCTGTCTGAATTGTAGGGAATGCCGTCCCCGGCATTCCCTACAGAAAAAATAGATATAATTGGTTTTTGCAAATGTCTCAAGAGATTGTTTGAATAAGATGTTATTCAATAGCCGGTTGTTTCCGCAGGTGTTCCGGCAGTTTTTTTACTAAATCAATGGTATGGTGTGAATCAGGTTCTTTTATGAAACGAGCGACATAAGCGGCGGCAGCAAGTACAAGAATTTGCGCGAAAAATGTGCAACGTAAATCAGCATGTATCCCCATAGCGTTAAGCCATCCCGGCAGATGTCCGCCAATTGCCGGCATGGGTGCCGCACCAAGTACAACAATTACTGAATAGATTGCGGCTTGCACAGAACGCCCGGCAGGTGGAATCACTTTATATATTAATGTGTTTAGCGCAACAGAAAGACCGGACAGCGCAAGTCCTACCAGAATGTGAACAAAAGGTAATACGATATATACCGGTAGTGGGGTTTTTAACCAAATCCAGATAATCGGTAATGGAATTTGCGAAACAACTGCGGCTATTATAACAGGGCGGCAACCGTAACGGTCGACAATACGACCCCAAAATTGTGATGTTACCAGTATTACCAGTGTAACTACTGAGTTTAACAAACCAAGGCCTAAGAATGACAATTTAACATCACGCAGTAAATATGTAGCGTAAAATGGCCCGGCAATCCCCTGCATTGACCATATTAACGCGAATATCATCACCGGCGTTAACGCCTTGTTTGCAAAGGTATCTTTAACAAGTTGCCAATAATTATCTATTTTTTCGTCTTTACTAATCGGTATATCCGGTTGTGGTACAAATAACAGAGCGTTGAGAATGCCAAAAATCATTCCGAAACCGAAGAGTATGCTGAAAGCCTGAATTCCCTGTGCTTTAATTGCATCAAGAAATCTGCCTTCAACCAGTGCGAAAATTGTTCCGATAATGCCACCATACATGGTGAGCCGTCCAAAAAATGTGCCACGGAAAGATGATGGAATTAAATCACCTACCCAACTCCAACGGGCATTGCCGGATATTTGCCCGAAGATTGATACCAGTGTGATAATTGCAATAAGCGCACCAATTTTAACCACGGGTGGTTGTGATGCTAACATGTATGGAATAAGAATAACTAATCCCCAACACAACACATTTCCTAATGTTGAAATGATAGTAAGTATGCGTCTGCTGATACCTTTTTCAATTAAAGCAGATGATAATAACTGGACGCCAACACTTAACATGGGTATGGCACTCATCAAGCCTATTTGCACATCATTTGCCTGCAATTTTAATGCATACCCAATGAGAAACATGCCGCCTGTCGATGCGGCATATACCGAACCAATCATTGCCTGGGCATATGTGAGACGTATTGCGCGATTAACAACAGTGGTTGGCAGTATATTTTCTGACATACCATAACTCCCCAAAGCCTTTTAATAATCAGGACTTTCGATGTTAAAGAGAAATATGCTTAAAATGGTCGCTTCGACAGGCTCATCGACTGTTATTTCCACCGGTCACTGATCTTGTCGAAGTGACCATATCTGAAAACTTTTTCGATTTATTGGGGTTATGGTCATTCAAAACCTGTCTTAATTAACTTTAATTTCCGCTGATTTCAGGGTGTCACGTAAAATAGAGATGGTGAACGGTTTTTGCAGAACAGCAAGTAGTCCCTTGCCGGCGAATCGCGACCCGATATCTTCTTTGCTGTAACCACTGGCCAGGATTACCTGTACCAATGGGTTTATCGTTCTTAACTCACTGAATGTCTCGGCGCCGTCAAGGTGTGGCATGGTCATATCTAAAATTACAAAATCGATATCATTCCGGCGTTTTTTGTAGATTTCAACTGCTTCGCGACCATCCATTGCTGTAATAACTGTATATCCTAATATTTCCAGCATTTGCGCGCCAATGGCACGAATGCTTTCTTCATCATCTGCCAATAATACTATTCCGGACCCTTTCCAATTGCAGGTTTCAGCAATGGTATTATCTTTCTGTTGTGGCATTCCTACATCAACCGCAGGTATTAATACTTTGAAGGTGGTTCCTTTATTAACTTCGCTATATACTTTCATCGCGCCATTATGTGCCCGCACAATACCCATTACCGCTGCCAACCCCAGGCCTCGACCGGTAAATTTAGTGGTATAAAATGGTTCAAATATTCGCGATTTCGTTTCTGCGTCCATGCCACAACCGGTGTCAGCAACTTCAATATGCACATATAATCCTGTATCTAACATGTTATATAATTCTGTCGCGCGCAGATACTCTTCATTACATCTGGTTGCACCAACCGATACTGATATAACCCCACTGCGTTCACCGATAGCGTCGGACGCGTTTATAATAAGATTCATTACAATTTGCCGCATTTGGCTGGGATCAGCATTTATTAAAGGGAAATCATGTTCAATATGCAGGTTAAGCAGTGCTTTCTTAGAGATGGAAGTCTTTAATAAATGCGCCATTTCTTCAACAAGTTCACCCAGATTAAGTTTTTCCATCGCGAATGTTGCTTTGCCGGAATATGCCAGCATTTGCCGGCAAAGTTCTGCCGCGCGGTGTGCACCGGTGATAATATTGTTGATACTGTTTCGTGCTGGTGATAATGGTGATAATTCCATTTGTGCCAGTTCGGCATAACCCAATACCGCCATCAGAATATTATTGAAATCATGGGCGATTCCACCTGCTAATACCCCTAAACTTTCTAATTTTTGTGTCTGCTGAATCTGTTGTTCCATCAACCGTCGTGCTTCTTCCGCCTGTTTACGCGGGGTAACATCCATGCAATGCCCAATATACCCTATAAAATCACCCTGTGAATCATATCGTGGTGAACCATCATCCTGAATATAGCGATATTCGCCATCGTATCGCATAACACGATATGTCATGCTGAATGGTTCTCTTTTATCAAATGCTGCAATATATGTATTTACACAAAAATCAATATCATCCGGGTGAACACCTTCTGTCCAACCATCACCTATTTCCTGTTCAATGCCTCGTCCTGTGAAGTTTAACCATGGTTGATTAAAATAGTTACATTTTTTATCAAGGTCAGATGTCCATATAAGAGCCTGACCGGAGTTTGCAAGGGTGCGAAAATGCTGTTCGCTTTCTCTTAATGCTAATTCTGTGCGTTTTCGATCTGTAATATCTTCGCCAATGCTGGTTACACCGATGATATTATCGACATGGTCTCTGTTAATTATATTATTCCAGCTTATTAATCTCTTTTCACCGCTTTTTGTTATTATTTCATTTTCAAAATGTTCCGGAAGATTGCCGGATGAGATTGTTTGTTGGAAAATATCATATTTTATATAATCCTTAAAATCCGGTGGTATAAAATAATCAAACCAATTTTTATTTATCACTTCTTCGCGTTGCCATCCGGTTAATTCTAATAGAAAATCATTGCAAAGCGTAATATTACCATCAACATCTAACATAACGCTTATTAGAGAAATTGACTCTAAAACAGTTCTATATCTTTTCTCGCTCTCTTTTAAAATAATTTCTGCCTGTACCCGGTCTGTAACATCAATAGTATAACCAGCAAGCAGGCTTTTATCGCCATGCATTATGGGGAATTTAATGGTTGAGTAGTAGTTTCCATGTAGTTCTTCATTTAATCTTATAACATTGCCATTCGCAATAACTTCCCAGTCATCTGCAGAAATTTTTTCCGCAAAATCCTTTGGGAATAATTCCGACATAGTTTTACCTATCATTTCTACACCGGGGATACCTATCATTTTATGAAAATTATCACTGGCTTGTATTACTTTGCTTTCGGTAGGGGTTACTTCTTTAATGTAGGTATAGATGGGGGAATGACTCATGAATAATGAAAATAGTTCTTTGTTTTCACGCAATTCATTTTCAACTTTTTTGCGGTCGGTAATGTCTATGAATGTTGCTAAACTAGCCCATATATTCCCTGTTTCATCTGTTATTGGTGCACCGAAAATCTCTAGTAATTTTTCGTTACCATCAGGACGAATTATCAGCATATCGTCTATATGACTGCTAATGCCTTTCGCACCTAAGACTATCGGCATTTCATCAACAGGATATAAGGTGCGGGTTGATGCTTTATACGCCTTGTAAACATCACTGATATTTTGAGATTTTGTATCTGGCAATACACTGCGACCGAGAATTTGTAATGATGCCTCATTCGCTACTAATTGTTTCCCGGAAGGAACTTCAATCATAAATATGCCAATTGGTATAGTTTCCAACAGAATCGATAATAGATTATTCTGACGGGTAATCTCTTCTTTATTTATTTCTAATTCTTCTGTGCGTTCTGCAACCCGTTGTTCTAGTTCTTCAGCAAGTTGAGTTCGTTCTTCTGCTATCTGTTCTAAAATTTGGTTTTGATTTGTTAATAGTTGTTCGTTTTGGATTCTTTCAAGAATAATTGCCAACATCTGACAGGCATTATGTATTAATGCTAAGGTCGTTTCTGTCGGGGGTTTCTCTTCTGAATAAACTATATAGCCGTAACAACCATTTACAGTACAAACCTCAATATGGTTGTTTATCCCCATATTTTCTTCATTTGACCATTGAAATTTAATTTCAGTGAAGATATTGCTGATACTTTCAATGAAAAGAGATATTACTCTGTCACGTTCTTTTAACTGTGATAGATTAGTTGTTATCATAAAGAGATCAAATGCCTGGGTATTCATTATTTATATCTCCACCTATGCGAATTGCGGCGCGTTTTCCGCCAACCACTTATCCGGATGAATATAAAATGGATTTTTCGTTATAATTCCTGCATTTATAGTATATGGGTGGGTTCGTAATACATTCATTATAATTGACCCGGAAAATTTATTAACATTATACATACAAATGCTTATCCATGGTTTGCCTGGGATAAAATAATTTAACCTTGCTTCGTATGCCATCAGATGTTCAATACCGGGTATCGCTTCCAATGCCCACACCATTTCTGCTGTCGCGCGAATATTTCGTTTACCATTTTTCTGAGAATCAATAAAGAAATTATTTAAACCGGTGTCCATTTCAATCGGGTCAAAAACTCCATGTGGATAATATAAATCTTTAGCAGATAGTAAACTGAAATGGTCAGTATTATGTATATTGTCGCCACATTCCGGGCAATATGGCGGGAAATCATTATAAAATTCATCAGGTGTTCTTTCTACAGGGCAATACAGTTGCATATCACCATCAATATATCCCTGACTTAAAAAACCAAAGATTATTTCGTCACGTTCTTTGTCTGATTCATATAAACCACATATATGTGTTCCCCAATTACAGGTATATGTACCAATTCCCAGTTTAAGAGAATCCTGTTCAGATGTTTTAATATGCATAACCAATTCCCCCTTTATTACATTAATATACCAGAATATAAATTATTAATAGATGATATTCTTATCTACCCGCAAATGTCAATAAAATAAATCTGTTTTTATTATTTTAATAAAAATAATTTTGCAATTCATTATTGAGCATTGATTTTATAAGATATCGGCATAATTCATTATTGGTTGTTAGCAACTAAATTCTTACAAAACAAGTCAGGATTTTTATAAAGGTCACTTCGACAGGTTCAGTGACTGTAATATCTACCGGTCGCTGAGCTTGTCGAAGTGACCATGAGCGAAAGTCCTGTAATAATTAAGTTCAGGTTTACTGTCCCAAATCTTCAATCATGATATCGGTCTGTGGTGCAATAGTTCTGGCGCGGATAATATATGCCTGAGATGTTCTGTTTCTTTCCGTGGAATTAATTATATCATCATTGAGTGGCATCCTGAATACTGACGCGGCATAATAGTTATTGCCGGCATTAATCCCGCGAAATGGTTTATCTGCAGGTGTATTACCTAAATAACATGATGGGAATTCCGGTGATTTAAAACGGTTCCCGAACCAGTATAAAAGCTTGATTCCGCGGATTACTGTGTTTTCCGGTATATATTTTAATGATTGATAGACAAATGCCGGATGGTTGTCGGTAGTTTGTGGATATTTTTTGAAATCTTCGGATATGTTTTTAAGGTCGCCAAGCAGTAATAACCTGGCATTTTCTGTTGACCGCATAAACGGTGATGACTTTATGCCGGCATTGCCTTTTATCGAATGTAACCTGTGTTGTAAATATTCATCTGATATATTTATTGGTCGGTTGGCACCTATTAAACCTATTATTGGTTGACCCGGGTCAAAATTACCCCGAACGGCGATACAGCTTGGGAAACTGTTGATAAAAGTTTTTAATATTATTCCCGCTAACTCTTCATTTAACTGGTAAAGCGGTAACCACAAACAACATAAACCATCAGGTGTTAATTTGCCGGATACTTTGGATAAAAAATCAGCGGAATATAATGACGCGGTTCCTTCCAATGCCGGGTGTAGCAGGTCAATTATTATAGTATCATATGGTTTTGGCGATGATGATATTACATAACGTCCGTCATTAATTATTACATTGGCGCGTTTATCAGTAAATAATCGGTTATTCCATTTATTAAAATGTTGTTTTGCTGCTTTTACTACATCTGGTACTAATTCAATGGCATCAAGATGAGATATTGGAAAGTCAAGGGCAGCATCAGCAGAAATGCCGGATGCCATGCCGATAAAAGTAACACGTTGCGGGTTAGGGGTAAATAGCAGTGGTACCCAACTTTCATGTTGTTGTGATTTATATGCCCGTCCGGTACCGTTTAGCGTATATGTGCCATTTAATACTATATGGCGCGAACCGGTATCATCATCCACAACGCCAACCACGCCATCAGGTCCCTGGTATATTGCTTTTAAGGTTTCACCATTTTGCAATTTAAATGGCACCATTTTCCCCCATGTTAACCATGTACACACAATTATGGCCACAAATATTATCCCGCGGATGATCTGTTTTTCAGGTTTTACAAATATAGCCAATACCAGATATCCGCACCCGGCGGACATAACAGCACCGGTTAATCCTATTACCGGAACCAATATAAAAGGTCCGGCAATTGCGCCAACAGCAGACCCTATTTTATTCAACACAGATGCATGCCCCATGGCCTGTCCCTGGTGCTTTGCTGCTGTTTCTATCATCTCCCACGCTAAAGGGAAAATGGTTCCTACTGAAATAAGAAAAGGTGCCAGTATTAAAGCAGAGATAATTACGATGTAATTAATCTGATTATTTTGACGGAATATTCCCTGCTCCAGCATAAAATTAAAGATTAAAGGATACACTAATGCAAGAATCCCACAAATTATTAACATTACAGATAATAATTTAACAACAGAGATTCCTTTTTTACGTAAAGTGGATGCTAATAAAGAACCTATACCCAAATTAAGTATAAAAGCAAATAAAATGCTGGATATTACGTAGAGAGAACCGGTTGCCATTTGCTGGAAATATGCAATTATTAACATCTCCAACATTATCGAAAATATTCCGGATCCGATGATAATTGCGATTCCGATTACAACTGTCCTGGTATTTTGATTTATGTGACGTTCATCTTTCTGTTCAATTACTACTTTCTTTTTTGATTTGCTGGTGCTTATAGTCTTAGCCGAGATATTTTTATCAGCATTAATTCGGCGTGAATAATAAATTGCGGTTATTCCGATAATGATAAAGATGATTGAAATTGTAAAAAAAGCGGCGGTATATCCCAAATATTTTGGTAAAATTATTCCGCCTGCTATAACCCCGATTGCCGCGCCAATAAGGTTTCCCGCATAAAATTTACCCCCGGATTCGGTGCGATGGTTGATGGTATTAATAAACGCGTCAGATATTGCCGGAAAGGAGATACCGGTAAAAAATGCGGGTATTCCCGCTAATGAAAGCGCATATAACAGATTTATTGGCCATGTAACAGTTGTTGAGTTCGCAAAAGGATGAATATAAAGATACAACACGCTTGCAACCGGAAATAATATCGCTGATGATATTCCAGTGCAAATTTCACTTATACCATAAATTGTTAATGGTTTTTTGTTAATGCGTAATAGCCTGCACCCGGTAAGGTTACCTAGTGCTGCAGAGATGAAGAATACAGATACTACCATTGCTGCTGATACACAAGTATTGCCAATTTCTAATCCTATCCGGTGTATCCACATCGTCTCCTGCGCTAATACGCAAAATCCGGATATTGAATAAAGGAATATAAATAAGCGAAATAACATCTTTAAAGATATTTCCCCGGAATATCTTTAAATCCCTTTTTTACTGAAAAATATGAAAATAAAAAATATTTATTTGTTATGATTGACTAATATACCCTTATAGGGGTATATTAAATGCGGAGTTGTAATGACAGAGAAACGTGAGCCTAAAATTGATAACCGTGTAAAATATAGCGTCACCCGCAATGTCGGCGAGACTATTGTGATTGGTGATAAGATAGAGATTACACTGGTACAAATACAATTTCACCAAAACCAGGCGAGAATAGGAATCAATGCCCCTCGCGAAGTTTCGGTTTTCCGCAAAGAACTTCTGCAAGCCATTATGAAAGAAAACGTCCGTGCTTCCACTGCACCGATGTCAATAGATTTACCCACAAAGTTACCAATGGTACAAAAAAAATCTGAATTAGATAAGTAGTTGTTTAGTTTTCGGTTTTCAGTTTTCAGTTTTCGGTTTAATTTTATAAAATTCCCAGTCAAGTAGAGAGTTCCATACCATTGATGCACCAATAGCTCTGGTAACCGAACTAACGCGCCGGAAGC
>CAZNLA010000158.1:0-10834 GCA_964573385.1 uncultured bacterium | reverse complement strand
TTGCAACATCACTCTGGGTATAACCTGACCGGTAAGCTATTGCTTTTATTGTCGAGGTTGATGATACTGTAATAGCACCGGTATACTGAGTTGATGCTGTTGATGGTGTTGTACCATTTGTTGTATAGAAAATAGTTGTACCGGTGGTGGCGCAGGATATTGTCACCTGGGTTGCCGCGGTGAAAGTGCCTGATGCAGGCGACAGAGTCGGCGTGGCAACTTTCTGTGTGATTGTTACGGTGTAACTGCCGGTAGCAACATCGCTCTGGGTATAACCTGAGCGGTATGCGATTGCTTTTATTGTCGATGTTGACGAGACAGTGATAGGTCCGGTGTATTGCGTTGATGCTGTTGATGGCGTTGTGCCATTAGTTGTATAGAATATGGTTGTACCGGTGGTGGCGCAGGATATTGTCACCTGAGTTGCCACGGTGAATGTGCCTGATGCCGGTGATAATGTTGGGGTTGCTACTTTCTGCGCGACTGTTATGGTGTAACTGCTGGTTGCAACATCGCTCTGGGTATAACCTGACCGGTAAGCTATCGCTTTTATTGTCGAAGTAGATGTTAATGTAATCGGTCCGGAATAAAGCGTTGATGCTGTAGACGGTGTGGTACCGTTAGTTGTATAGAAAATTGTAGTCCCGGTGGTGGCGCAGGATATAGTAACCTTGGTACCGGAAGTGACTGTGCCTGATGCCGGTGACATAGTCGGGGTTGCTACTTTTTGTGTACCGGTAGATATAGTATAGTATCCGGCCTGCGAATCGCTGGGTGTCCATTGATCTTTGAACGCAATTGCTGTTAATCTTGTTGTCGTTGATATGGTAATTGCACTGGTATAAGTCGCTGAGTTAACTGTGGGAGTTGCGCCATCCAGAGTATAATGAATGGTTGCACCAGTGGTAGCACAGGTCATTGTCACCTGTTGTGCAGAAGTATATGTTCCGGCGATAGGTGTGAATACCGGAGTAGCGACTTTTTGTGTTGTTGTTCCAGCATCGCGTACCAGTCTAACAAAGTTAGAAACCCGAATGACGTCTCCCTGTGGTCCGTGACCATAAACCTGTTTGCCAGTGGAATCAGTACCAAGGGGATAATCTGTATAGCTACCGGTTTTTGGGTCACTGCGTTGCGCACCAGCACCGTGGATATCAACCAAAGTGTAATAAGTATCTGTTGGTTTAACTTTCATCCATCCTAATGCCCGTCCAAATGCTACATAAACAGCATTTCCACCGCCTGTTCCATCAGTGCTGTATCCGGTGTGGGTTGTACCTGTCCAATAAAATGGATAGTCATCGTTTCCACCTTCATTTTTTATTTTTGTGCTGGTGAATAACGCGTTAATTGCTGCAGAACTGGTAGCATCGGGTGAACGGGTATAATCAAGAATGCTTTGTAGTTCTTTAGCATTCGGCAATCTCCAGTCGCTATGGCCAAGGAACTTGGCGGTATTTTGTGTTTGTGCATATGCCAAGGCATTTTGCCATGTCATATATGTTCCGCTATCTGCCTTGGACCACATCAGTCCGGTAGCACTGTCAGTTATAGATAGGTCACCATTATCTGTGAAACTATTTACGCCGTAACTGGTATTACCACGAACACAAATTACAAAGAATGTTTTGTCAGAACCATCCGGCATCTTCAAATCGTAGCCTTTAATGCGTCCATCAGCAAGATTAAGACCAAATAATTTTGAGGAATCAGAAATGTAGGTAGTGCTGGAAGCATACTGAGAATCAATGATGCGTTCGTTCTGCGTGGTATCACCATACGCAAAATTAAAAAACGCGGTATCAATAAACGGTGTTAATACAGAAGTATCATTACCAGAAAAACTACTGGGGTCAGTGCCTTTAAAGTTCATTAAAGAGTAGAGTTCTTTAATTGTTGGCAGTCGCCAATCGGTATAACCACCGAATTTGGCGGTATTCAGGGTTGCCGGTCTTGCCTGCGCCTGTGTAAAAGTCATTTTATCGCTTTTTTCTATGGTCCCGTTACTGTCAGTATCCGGACTACGTTGCCATACCAAGCCGGTATTTTTATCCAATACCATTAACTTATCATCACTTAACAGGTAACTGGGTTGCGTTCCGGTAATCTGACCATCCTGTCCATAAAACGCGGCGTCTATTGCCGGTGCGGTAATGACTTTAATGCTGTCATAACAATTTGTTTGTCCGGTATCTACAATGGTATATGTTGTTGCTGTTAATCCGATGATTGAAAAAAGAGCAATAACAACCATTAACGTCCACCCACGCAGAGAAGTGGATGACCTTGATATTTTGTTGATATTTTTCATTTGTTATTTTCTCCCCGTAATTTCCTGATGCTAAATCAGGATTGAAGATGTGAATTTATTTATACCATTATATTGATACATTTAAATTACAATTAACGTTTTAAATATTTAAAAAAAAACCGGATACATTTTGCTTAAAACGTATCCGGTTTTTCCTGAATATTTACCTATTAATTACTTAACTTTTGTAGTAATTGCTTTAACCTGGTCGGCTTTAGTTTCATCGACCTTGGATGTTGCCGTTACGACTACTTGTACTGAATCGTCATTAGCGATGCTACTTAATGGTGTAACATCCAGACGGAAATATACATTCTGTTTGGCAGGAACGGCGGTAACTAACCAACCGGTGCCACTGGTGGCTATATGGGAAATGTTTCTGCCGGTGGTGTCAACTAAACTGACAGACCATCCTAATTTGCTACCGGACGCTTTCAGGTTGTAATATCCCATTGCTGTCCCGGTATTCTTTAATACAATAATGTATGAAGCGATTTTGCGGGCAGCAACAGTCTTGGATAATACCTGGCTTCCCTGTAAATCTATAATTCCTTCGCCGACTGATTTACTTGTGGTATCACCTTTAATCATCAAATCAACACCCTGGGTTGGTACAGCATCAGTGATAACAAATGTACCGGTTAAGGTTTCACTTTCAGTCATGCCGGATTTAAATGCTTTTACTGTAAGTGTTGTTGTCTTTGTTATATTTGCTGGTGTTGTGTAAATTGGTGATGTTGCTGTCGGCACGGTACCATTTGATGTATAACGAATTACCGCGTTTGGTGTTGCGCAGGTAATACCAACTAATGGTGCAGTGGTAAATGTTCCCGGCTTAACAGTAAATACAGGTGTTGCTACTTTTTCAATAGTTTTAAATGTGTAATATCCGGTTGCTACTTCACTCGGTGAATATTGATCCAGAAAAGCCTGCGCCATTAATTTTGTTGTTTTTGATATAGTTATTGGTCCGGTATATTCAGTTGATGTCGTGGTCGGTGCAACGCCATCTACGCTGTAACGAATTGTCGCGTTTTTTGTTGCGCAACTGATAGATACCTGAGTTGCAGATGTGAATGAACCTGCAACAGGTGAAAATACCGGGGTTGCTACTTTCTGTATTACTGTGTTTGATATTACATAATATCCTGCAACAGGGTCGCTATCCGGTGACCCTACTAAGAATGCTCTGGCTTCTACCTTTGTTGTCTTAGATATGGTAAAAGGTCCGGTATAAATTGGTGAAGTAGAAATAGGGTTAGATGCATCAGTAGTATAACGAATGACCGCATTTTTAGTTTCGCAACTAATAGTTACCTGTACCGGTGCCTGATAATTACCGGGGGTAGGTGATAATGTCGGTTTTGCTACCGATTGGGTTGAACCTATAACATAATATCCTATAGCAGGGGTACTTTCGCTTAATCTATTCGGGTAAACTGCTATTGCTGAAATTTTTGTTGGCTTTGTTACTACAATCGGTGATTTGTAAAGAGTTGATGAAACAGAAGGGGTACTGCCATCAATTGTGTAGTAGATGGATACTCCTGCCTGGGTACTTGATAAAGTTACTGTCTGTTGGGTTGTAAATGAACCCGGTGCCGGACTGAATGTGGGTGAGTCGGCTTTTGTTAATGTAGTTCCTTCGGCAGATATTGCCGGTGATAAAATGATTGCAGTCATCCAGGCAACCAGCAACAGCATAAATGAACGTCCCGCAGTTGCTACTTTTGGACTAAATGTCAATGACAAACTCATGACTTGCTCCCCTTAATTTACTGACTGTTAAATAAGTCAGACCACCTTAGTGGTTTTACCCTAATAAATGATTTTTTATACCTTTATTACCTGATAATTTTAGTTACCATTAAATAAAATACGTGGTAAAATATAAACCGTTGCATTATTTTAAGTGGTTTATGCAATTTTTACAATATATTTACCACTTTTTTGGAAAATATTTAGATATTTTTTTTATATCATATAAAAAATATTTTTTTGCAGGAAATAAATATATAGAAAGT
Organism: uncultured bacterium; assembly: GCA_964573385.1. Lineage (GTDB taxonomy): Bacteria > Armatimonadota > Hebobacteria > CAIYQO01 > CAIYQO01 > JBAXQQ01. The sequence continues at coordinate 6,499 of CAZNLA010000158.1, read as the reverse complement.
GAATTAAATAATTAATGTTTTTAATCTTAAATTTAAATATGCATAAAAACGTCGCATCGATAGGATTAATGACCAGTCGCTGAGTCTGTTAGAGTAATCATTAGCGAATGTATTGCAATTAATTGGAGAAATTACTATGTCATTATCACCAAAACGTATTGAAGTTCCTGCTTTTCCCGGGGGAAAACGCATTGCGTTTACCACCAGTTGGGATGATGGTCGGGTTTATGACCGTTGGGTGGTTGAAGTATTCAACCGTCAGGGGATTAAGGGAACATTTAATTTGAATTCTGCTTTCCTTAATCGTACCGGTGAAGTACCTACAGACGAATCCGGCGCGTATTTGCATGCTTCAGAAATCGCTACATTATTTGCAGGTCATGAAGTCGCCATCCATACCGCCACTCATCCATTTTTAGAAAAATTTGATGCTTCACAAATAATTACTGAAGTATTGGATGACCGTAAAGCATTGGAAGACCTGGTGGGTTACCCGGTTCGTGGTATGGCTTATCCGTTTGGCACATATAATCAGCAGGTTATTACCTTGTTGCGCGATATGGGTATTGTTTATAGTCGGACAACTGGCGCAAATGTAACATATTTCCCGCCGTCAGAACCACTGGCATTGCCATCCACATTGCATTCATTACGTCAAAACCCGAATATGCAGGAAACATGGGACAACCTTTACAATAATCCGCGTGCAGGTGGTATGTTCTACGTCTGGTCACACAGTTATGAATATGCCAATCGACGTGACGAAATTGAAAGCGGATTCACCCCACTTGCCGGTAAACCTGATGTCTGGTATGCCACTAATATTGAAATTTTTGATTACGAAGAAGCCCGCAAGCGATTAGTTATAGCAGCCAACCGCAAGTCGATCTACAACCCGAGTGCATTGACAGTGACGGTATCAATTGATGGCACATTGTGCGATGCTACCCCGGGGTTAACACAGCTTTAAATTATTACATGGCTTTCGCTTAAGGTCACATTATATTTTGAGTGAGAACATTGTTGTATAACAGGCGGCCCGCCTGTTGTGAAACAGTAATAAATAGCCGGGCCGGCTATTTTACCTGTTTGTCGTGGAAAGGGGCAATCGCATTGATTGCCCCTTTGTTTTGTTTTTGTTTTTTATCGAGTTTAATTACCAGTTGTCGCTGCGGAATGGAACTGCTGGTAGTCCTTCTTTGTTATAGAGGTTGCATCCGGCGGGATTAGCGGCGAATGCGTATCGCACTGCTACCGGTGCAGCAACTTTATCGCTGAATACCACCATGGAGTCACCCTCTATCACGGCATCTGCCCAAACCCATTGTTTATCCGCACCGGCAATTGCTACACGTTGCAGTTTGCCTTCTTTATCTTCAGCAGTTGGGGCAAGACCTGTTTTTTTGCCAACCATCAATCCACTGCCGATGGAGTCAAAAGATACACGTATTTTGTTGCCTTCAATTTTCATATCTTTAAAGATTGGTCCACTTGTAACTAAAATATCTTTCTTGCCATAATCATTTTTTAATGCCCATAATGACAGTCGTTTGCCGACATCCTGTTTGTTTCTGGGGTGGATATTGTCTGCTTCGCCGATGTCGATAATTGTTGCCATGCCGGTATGCGGTATGGACATTGATTTTGTTTGTGCGTTTCGAATTTTGGCATAACCATCGCCACCGGCAGGATTAGTGCTGATGGTGGTGAAGTTGGCTAATTGAACGAAGTAAAAAGGAAAATCTCCCTGTTTCCATAATGTTCGCCATCCACCTATAAGCGCGCGCATTTTATGGTAATAAATATCGTCGTCACCGCCGTTTGATTCACCCTGATACCATAACGCGCCTTTAATTGGCACACGTAAAATCGGTGAAATCATACCATTAAATAACGCGAAAGCTTTTGGACCTTCACCCATCGACCATATCGGGTTTCGGGGAAACTCAACAATAGGGGGTGCATCCTGTTTATTCGCTATTGCTGTACGTACTGCTTTAATCCATTCATCTGCTTTATCCAATTGCGCTGGCAACTGTTTATTATATTGTGCCCATGCTGCGTCAAAACCATTTTTCAGATTTACTAATTCCGGCACCGCGTCCAGGGTAGTAGGGGCAATCCATGGTTCTATGGGTGTTCCACCCCAATTGTCATCAATTATGCCGATAGGCACACCAGTTTGCTGGACTATTTCACGCGCGAAGTAGAAACCGACTGCGGTAAATCTTCCTACAGATTGTGGGGTACATAATTGCCATGGTCCGTGCATACCCCATTTAGGGAAATCAACTTCAGGATAACCGGATGGGGTATGGTTTACTTTAAAACAGCGAATTTGTGGGATATCTGCTGTTTTAACATCTTCAGCAGTGTTACTGCCACCGGCAGAAAATTCCATGTTTGACTGTCCTGAACATACCCAAATATCACCTATAATCAAATTCTTAAGATTAATGGTGTTTTTCCCTGTCACAGTCATGTCCAGATTTTCTCCGGTTGCGCGTGCTGGTAATTCTACCTGCCACGTTCCCTTGTCATCGGCTTTTGTTTTAACGGCATCAGTACCCAGGGTAACTGCAATATCTTCACCGGGGGTAGCCCAACCCCATACAGGAATAGGCTTCTCACGCTGCAGCACCATGTTACTGGTAAATATGCCATGCAGTCGCACATCCGCCATCGCGCAATTCATCATCAGCATTACGCCCAAACAAATAAATAAAGACTTTCGCATTTAACTTCTCCTTTTAGATAATCTATTATATCGGTTTAACTGGTGGTTTGGAATAGGTGGTTATGTTGTTTTTTGTTTATTTTGTAACTATAAGGAAATTGCAGATAGTTTTACTGTTTAAATTGTATTTTTTCTGTATATTTTAATTTTGAATGGTAACAATAGAAAAATTACCCCACCAATAAAAGTCACCGTTTGGAACAGGGTCGCAGTCCGGCTATCGCCGGTAACAATAGAAAGAAAAGAATTCTGTTTACTGAAAACTGGATAGCCGGGCTGCGACCCTGTTCCAAACAGAGACCAAATTTGATAAAGATTCTGTTTATTGGATAGTTGTTTTGAATGGTAATAATAGATACGGAAATTTATTTTACAACTTTCGCTCATACATCTCCCATGTATCATGTTGAACGAAGCCGTTTCTGGAATAATAGTTGTTGGCGTTATCCTGGGAACACCATAAGTCTACTATTTGTATACCTTGTTCGCGTTCGCGCAATAAGGCAGTTTGTATCATTACACTGCCCATGCCACAACCCTTGTATTTTGCGCTTATTCTGATAGGGCCAAGATATGATATGGTATCTCCGGGGTTACGGCAAAGCACTACAAAACCACAAAGTTCATCTTCATCTGATGTCACAATGGTTATATCTTCCGGACCGTAAATATTTTCGTAATCAAAATCAAGAAATGCGGTTTCAATGAAAGGGTGGGTGATTAAATCGATTTTTGACTGTAAATCAATATGCCAGAATGGCCAACCTGCTAATTGTAATAATTTATCATGATAATCCGGAGTATATGGGATAAAGCGGAATCCGTCTGCAGTCATTTCCGTTAATTTATTACTTACGTAATCAGACAATACGAAATTATCTATATTTTGCTCCATTGATACTTCATAATGCGGTGCCGTAAAACCGTGCGATTGCAGAAATCCGACGATATCTTTCCAATCGCGGTTAACCCCCGGCCAAAACGCCAATGGGTTCATCGGGTTGGCACTCGCGCATATCAGCGTTTTACCATGTTTTCTGCCAAATTCAGCAACTTTTTCCAGTAATTTACTGCCGATACCACGCCGTTGGTACTTTTTATCTACTAATATCAGGCTAACAAATACCCCCGGCAAATCATCATCAGCAGTTATTGGATAAAGTCTGACAGCACCAAAGATAAACCCTATTATCTGTTTATTTCTTTCCGCTACAAATAATCCCTCATCGCGATATTCAGGATGACCGAAATATTGCCGCGTCAACTGTCCTGCATCAATAGTCCGGCAATAACGTGGTTTTTTTTCTTCCATTAACCGATGATATAATTCAAGCACAGATGGTAAGTCTTCAAGATGAAATTGGCGTATATTTATATTAGTCATAAAATTTCCCCCCATATTTTATTTAAATTGATGGGTGATATTAATTATAGAACTTTCTTTTTCAAGTAAAATATGCTTAAAAATGGTCGCTTCGACAGGCTCAGCGACCGGTCACTTAAACTGTCGAAGTGACATTTAGCGAAACTCTGTAATTATTAAAATATTCGACAACAATATGAATTTTCCTATTATTTAGTTCTGGGCTGCAAGAATATCTATTTCCGGACAGGATTAATATAAACCGCATATACTTTTGCCTGTATACAACTTTTTTGATTTATCTTTAATTTTATTCTAATCTGCTGCTCTTTTATTTCGTTTAATTCTTTGTGCTCCCATTTTACCGGACAATTCAACCCATCTGCACCATTAATTTTTCCATTGGTAAATCCATCTATAGGATGCATTTTATTATCAAGTAAATCAACGGTAATATTTTCTGTTCCATCAGCGTTTATTGATATTTCAATTATACCATCTGAAATATCTACTGGTGCCGAACATATGGCTCCGGCGTTTGTATCCGGATTTAACGTCAGATGTCCCCAACGGTCACGCGGTAATGTAGCCAGTGCCACCTCGGCATAATAATATTCAGAGATATCTTCTGCTTTTTGTCCGGCGTTTCTCCAGCGTCCGTGATATATTCTGGTTTCATCATCAACATTAACAATACCATTTCCCTGACACAAAATTGTATTAAAATCATGTCCTTGTGCTGGTGTTGCCAGTGAATCATTATGATTAATAAATACCTGTCCGGATATTACACCCGGTTCACGAAAATGAATTCCGTCATTTGATACTACTAATCCTAAATCGCAACTGATATCAGCAAATGATTCGCCAAAAGCGGCGCTATGCCATAAACCATATATTCCGACGCAAACATTTCCCAAACTGGCAGCACCCACACCTAAATGTACCTGGTCATACGCATAGTCAGCACCACGATTTTCCGGGTTTACCGGTTCCGGAAGCGCAAAAGACCGTGCCCATAAATCCGGCCAGTTATCAAAGTCATAACTGCAATGAGCAACGCCAGTACGACCACCTGCAGTGCCGCCTTCATTATAAACAGCACTCCAATTATTACCGGGGAACACCTGCGAATGGATGATGTATTGATGATTATGTTTTATAAAAGAACAATGTTCTACGAATTGATTGATAAATGGAATAGCGGTAACCTTCCATCTTATCCCATCCGGTGATATCGCGCACGCAATGCTTGGGGAATTACCATATTCCGGTATTTGTGGTTCAGTCTGGTCCGGAAAATACTGGTAAATCATTTTATACCGTTGTTCCAGGTCAGGGTCATCATCATCACGAATAACCGCTGCACCGCTAACCAGGGTATGGGGTAAATCGATAGCGTTATTCTGGTAATTGCCCTTAAACAAAACCTGTCCCAGGTCAGGCTTAATCCAATTTATCCCATCATCGCTTTCAGCGTAACATATTGGCCCCTGGTAAACCTCATATCCTTCTTTTATGCCAATTAGCCACCCCGGTTTATTTACAATTTGTTGTTTTTTTTCTGGCGGCCAATCCGGATTTTCACCGCGATGACACGCGTAATACCACATACGAAATTTTCCGTTATCGTGTAATACGGTACCATAAAAATGTATAGCCAAATTATCAGGTGCGTTGCATTCTGCCGGTTCCGGTACCAACACCGGTTCATGACGCACTGCAGGTTTATTCAAATACAAGCATGTGTTTTTTCGCAATGGAAGTGAGTGATCATCAATAGCCAGTAATGTGATGTTCATGATTTATTTCCTTTTAAATACATCGTTCAACCAAGTCGCAGCATCTGCGTGCCATTCCTGCAAACTGCAATGTCCGGGAATTGGAACAACATGTAACTGTAAGGTGTTATTATGGTTTATCATTTTAATATTATTAGCGAAATCAATTGTCTTGTCCGAATCTACCCGGGCATCTGCATTCCCGGTGGTTATCCACACAAAACGATCAGCAAGTTTTTCTGCCATATTTGCCAATGCCATTTTTTGCGCCAATGCATTATTTTTATTTTCAGAGAATTCAGATAATGATACAAGATCAGTCACCGGACTGAAAGCTGCAATTGCACGAATAACCTGGTTGCTGATGGCCGTATGAAAAGCCATGAATCCACCGCGCGATGTGCCGGCAGTTGCGATATATTCCGGGTCAGAAATGCCGTTTACAATAAGGTAATTAATAATATAATTCACCTGTATTTGAAAATGAGCAACGATATCAATATCATGCGCAATTCTATATGCCCATCCCCGCAATTCTGTCGGTTCGCCAACCCGAATATCGTCACCGTGAGATCGGAAGAGCACACGTCTGAACTCCAGTCACATTCAGAAAACTCG
>CAZNLA010000157.1:0-10883 GCA_964573385.1 uncultured bacterium | reverse complement strand
CATTAAAAAAATAGCATATCAAATTTTATAATTCATAAACATCAGTAGATAATTTTTAAATATTATCTACTGATGTTTCTTTTTTGATATTATTTTTCAATACTCACAAAATTATGATTATTGATTAATCTCATAATTTTACCCACCACCAAAAACAAACTCCCTATTTTCAGTTGAGATAAATACACCGTATTTTATCATTTCTTCTACTCTTTGCCACATTCTCTCTATATGTTCTTCACTTAAATCCTGTATCGGATTAGGTAGTGTCAATAACTTTTCTTTTCCTGTTTCATCTGTTATCCACTCGTGTATGCGTTTAAAATCGCGCAGTTTGCTGTTTAATTCTTCTTTTTGTGATAATTTTTCTTTTAGCAAGTCAATGTATACTTCTGGTATTTCAACTTTTTTGGGAAGGCTGTAATTTTCTTCACCGGCAATATGGTCTGGGTTTTCGTATGACGTCAGATATTCCAATGGTCCCATGGTGCAGCAATAAGCATCACCATTTTCAAATGACATGCTATTATCAATTGCAATCAATTTCTGTGGGTCTTTCTTTCTAACCATGTAGTTATCACCTTTTCTGTCTGACTGCTGAGTAATATAGTCAAAAATCGCTACTTTATAAAAATCGTCTCCAATCATTTCATTTATATCATATTTTGTATTGGAACCCATTGAATATAGTGAGTGGGGAATAAATAATTGCATTGATCCAATTCTACCATTTACTTCACGAATCACACTTGGCGGCACTATATTAAAACCAAAAAATTCATCAATAATATCAGCAGTTTTTTCTCTCGCATAATATGATGGGATATCGGTGCCATATCGGTGTTCGCCATCTACGGCTTTAAATACCCCAATAATGACATCATTTTCCGTGTCACTATTTTTAAAATTTATTGTTGCCAATTCAACATCATTAGAATGTAGTGGAATATGTGGAATAACATCCTGAATTAGATTAATATTCACGACTTCACCACTCATCAAATCCCGAATATATTGACGATCACCATAGCGAATTTCCCTTTCAGTTTTGTTAATCAAATTTAAATTGTAATCAAAATTATTATTTATAATTTTAATCCTTCTTTTTATCTTTCCTGACTTAATATCTGCGATAATATTTCTTGGGGAATACCCTAAAATTTCACAGATTCTATTCGTACCTGTAATATGTTTGTTATCAACAATAGCCTCAGATAAAATATTACAACAGTTATTCTCGGTTAATTCGATAAAATGTCCACAATGACTTGACACACCAATCAAGTAACCCGGTCTCTCAATGAAATGTGTAAATTTCTGAGTAGACTCAATTTCAGTCCATCTAATATAAGTAATTTCGTGACCATCAAAAACTGGCATTTATTTTTCCTCCAATGTTTTATTTTACCTTAACTATTTCTATATATCAATAGAACTATTTGCTATTATAAAAACTGCTAATTCATTTACATCGACATCATGTTCGGATAGAACAATGTTAGCTGTACTGCTTCACTATCTTGCCGTGGTGCTACGCATTCTGGTGGAGCAGAGCATCCTTCTGGTGTTGCAAGTCGCAGAAATCCCCACGGATAACGTTTTCCATTGCGTAATTTCAAATAATAAAGTATCAAAGCTTCATTTTGAGGATTGTAATTTTGAACAGAATCTATAATATTTAGAAATTGATGTTTATGTGATAGTTTCAGCATAACTGAATGGTCGATTTTATCGGTAGGCAAGTATTCCATATTTTTAATCTTATGATGTTTATTTACCGTTAGTATAACCATGCCAGGACCATTCTGACAGTAGCCATGCCATGCCCATGAACCGAATGTAGTCCAGTTTCTATCTATCCAATTTAAAGGATGAAAATAATCATATGCCCCCAGGTAATATTCTTTATCACGAGTACTGCCCGGCCATTGTTTACTGGCTGGTTGTCGGTTTGGTCTAACCTTTTCTAATCCAATTTTCTCGGCAATTTCAGAGGCTTTCTGACAAAAAGATTTGCCGTGACAAAAATAACGTTTTGTTTTAGTATATCCAACATTTTTTATTACTTCACGCTGGTACTGATGAATCATCTCATGCAGCAGCACATCTGCCATAAGTCTATATCGGCCATGCGCATATTCTTTTCCTGGCCGTAAATAATCATCATTACCATAAATCAGCTTATCATTCAACAGAATCATAGTTTTTTGCGATTCTTTATTGTAACGGTATACTCCCACATACGTTTTACCAATTTCTTCCTCCATATTAACAACACGTATAGAAATAGGTGAAAGTGATTTGTCAAAATAAGCCGCATTAAAAATATTCCACTGCTGTCGCAGAAAAAACTCCGGATTTATACCTTCTAAATCCTTAGTAAAATCAGACACAATAATAACTCCGTCAGGCGACGGCTTCATTTTTCTTTGCCACGAATATGAATAATTCATTTTTTGTACCGGTATTAGTTAGTCTTTAACAGATATATAATAGAGTTTACAGAAATATGTTAATAACAATAGGCACATTTCGATTCACAATCTGTCCATTGGATTTTTTTGTTGAATCGATAATAAATAGTGATATGTTCTTTTGTCATTTTATATTCTCCTGAACAATAATTTAGTTTATTATACAGGAGAATATTTATTAAACGCAATAGTTAAAGTGAGTTTATCAATTTAGATGCATTTTTTTTATTGTGATAATGCAAATGTAAAATAAAAAACGAGACAATTATTTGATAAACTTTAAAAATCATTTTATAATTACTTGACTAAGAAGATTAATAACAGTAATATCAACTTATTAGAAGGTTGTATGTGATATTACAGCATTTAATATCAGGTAATATATTGCATTACAATTTTTATAGATTTTATTCGTGCAATTAGATGTGTAACAACAATTAATATCGCAATAATTCAATACTGTTAAGATATCAGATGCGATTTGATAGTTATAAATTCATAATAAATCGGAGAATACAAACACAATGGAAAAATTAATTGCTAATCGTTTTCAGGTAATAGAAAAATATAAACTAAATAATCCATCTGGAACAGTAATTCGTGCATTTGATACTGGACTTAAACGTACTGTGATTCTTAAAGGCGAACCTGTGTCTAAATCAATAAAGACACGTGCTGAATCTCAAGCACTTGTAAAAATAACTTCTAAATACGTTGTTAATCAATATGACCTTATAATTAATGAAGATATGTTGTATATGGTGATTGAGTATTATTCAGGTGATACTCTATCAGACTTGATGATGAGGCATAAGAAACTGGATGCCTCACGAGCATTGCCAATTGCTTTATGTCTCCTGCAAGCGATGATTGATATAAATTCTGCAGGATATTTATATCGTGATTTAAATTGGAAACATATTTCTTATCGTAATCGCAATGAATTAAAAGTTTATGATTTAGGGGAAGTAATTCTTTGTGCGCCAGGATGTATAGTGAGTAATCCTCACGCCATTGGAACATGGGAGACGATGGCTCCTGAGGAGTTTGTTGTTAGTTATCCTGTCGATAATTCTTTTGATAAGAATGTTGGTAAAAAAGACAATAAGGTAAATAGTTGGGCAGATCCTTCTATATACCAGGCAGCGAATGTATATTCTGTAGCATGTCTTATTTACTCGTTATTTGCAGGATATTATCCGTTGGATTATAAAAGATTTATTCCAAATTGGAGAAATGTCTTAAAAGAAGAAGATGAAAAAAATGCTCAATACAAACTTCACTGTTCTGGGAAAATTGATTTTTCACCAATTCCAACAAATATAACATCTGTGTTAGCTAAAGCTTTATTAAAAAACCCTAAAAGTCGTTACCAAACTGTTACAGAGTTTAAGAAGGATTTATTTGTTGCATCAAAATATTAATGCTAAACATCTTTACTAATTCACAACAATATTTTTAAATGAAGTGACTTTTCGTATAATAACATTCTCAAACTGGTTTATTCCCTGTTGCACATCCACAACGTGGGCACCATATTGGTCCGACCCATATTGATGTTTTACTTGTTGCTAACTGACCACAAATACCACATTTCCATAACGGTTTCATATCTGCTGAACATTTTTGCCATGATAATTCTTCGCATGTCCAGGCATACCATATTGGATTGAAATTCTTTTTTAAGAACTCTTTAAACTTATGTAGCCAAATGACCTGTTGAATATTTGGACCAAGGCCGGAGATTCCTTGTGCATGAGCAAGATGACGTTCGATTTGCTTAATTGTTATATTAATCTCTTCGCTATCCACATCTTCCGGGTCAATAGAATGCAAATATTCACGATATGCAGCATTAACTATTCCTGTGCGACGTTGACCTGTTACGCAATGTATTGCTACACCAAACCGTTCTCCCTGGATACGGAACTGATGGATTAAAACGCATAATAAGGCAATCCGGGGCATCTGAGTTTCTGTTGGAAGTTGACCTTCGACCATCACAAAGCGCACCAGTCGTAGGTTCATTGCATGTGGTATTTTATAATGTTTATAATGCTCTTCTTCAATTAACGAAATAACCAAGCCAATATCCTGGTTATTTAGAAAAGATAATGTTTCTGTATTTGGTTGTGGCATACCCATTAATAGTCCGCGACGTTGAGATGGTTTAATTAATATGTATGCACCGTTAGGGATAGAAAGTTCAGTCATAGATTATTCTCCTTTTAATTTATGATGAATTTTACAAATAGCAATAGGCACATTAATATTTAATATATATAATATCGACTTTAATTGTAACATTTAGAATAAACTAATACAACGTTTTTTTTATAATAATTATTTTTTTTAAAAATATTTTGCATAAACACCAAAAACCTCTTGACACACACGAAATACATCGCTATTATATATTTCACTTCCTCACTGAAGGAAGCAAGCATATCTTGCTTACATCTGACATACCTCTTTATGTTAAAAACGGTAAGCCGGAAGACTCATATAAACTCATGATTTTTACTCATGGGAGTAGTGTGTCTACTGGTTGCCGGGTTCTCAAAAAAATCCCTGACTCCAGCAAATACACAAAGGTAATATTGTGCCTGATTGGCACTGATATTAATTATAGTATATTATATTGTGATTCACCCTCAAGTGGCGGCCAACCCCTGCAGATGCGAGATAGCACCGGGGTACGGAGATACGTCTTAGCGACGTGGAGGACGGCCTGGGGAATGAATAAATTAATATATCTACTTGCGCACACTGGTTAGCCGTTTTCTCAACGGCAGTCGGGTTTGCCTATGCACATTAAGGATGGTTACTTCTGATCAAATAAAATATGCGGCTTTTTAGTGCGCATGCTTGCGGGATAGTCCGTGAGCTTAACAATAGAAAAATACCCACGCACACCATCCTGTTTTTCAAGGCAATCCTGACTGACGTTGAGAGAGCGGCCAGACCATATTTAAAATAAGGAGGAACATAAAATGAGTTCTGCACTACAATCGTTAACAGATTTTGTTACACGCCAAGATGCGACTCTTAACCACGAATGCTCCGTTGCATTTAAACATGACAACCGCAGCACGCTGGTGAAAATGGCTGCGACATGCATCTTCAGCGAAACATTGTATTATGGAAATACGAAAAACACCATTGACAATCTTATACGCGAAGTGGCGAATACCCACCCGGAATGGCTTATGAAACTGGCAATGTGGCTGCGCGAAGAGCAACATTTACGCACAGTACTGGCACGAATAATTGCCATCGGGTCTACCATACCGACATGCCGACCATTTATAAGAACCGCTTTTCCCCGTGTATGCAAACGAACGGATGACTTACTGAATATCGCAAAACAAGTTAAAGATGATAAAGGCGGCTTGTGCCAGAGTTCTCCACATATAATCCGTTCCTGCATGGCCGACAGTCTGGCAAACCTGCAGGAATACCAGGCAATGAAATACCGAAAAAAAGGCAAATTTGGTCTAAAACATCTTCTAAAACTGTATCATCCAAAACCGGCAAGTAAGCAACAGCAATTACTGTATAGCTGGATTATTGATGCCAGGTGTTGGGAAAAATGGAGTGCGGAAGAACAGGAAATGTTGCCTATTATCTCCGCATTCGAACAGTTTAAACGGACAGGTATAGATGACATGGATACCCTTGCTGAAACGGCAAAAGCGGGGAATCTGCCATGGGAGATGGTAATCTCGCGCTGCGGAAGCCACCAATCAGCATGGCGCATGGTGTTGAAGCAAATGCCCATAATGGCACTGGTCCGCAACCTGCGCAATCTGATAACAAATGGCGTTTTGAGGGATAAAGAACTGCATAATTACGTGCTGAGCGTGCTGGAAAACCGCGAAATAATCCTGAATTCTCAGCAATTGCCATTTCGGTGGCTATCCGCCTGGCAGGAAATAGCACCATTGGATAATCAAATTGGAAAAGCATTACAAAATGCATTACAGATTTCTCTTGATGTCTTGCCGCATTGGCCCGGAGTGACTGCTATTGCATGCGACGAATCTGCCTCGATGGAGATACCCATCAACAAATATTCATCTGTCACCGCCAAAGATCTTGCAAATTTACTAGGTGCAATGATTGAATCACTTTGCGATGAAGGGCAGCTGTACCTGTTCGGCACTGATTGCATCAGGGTTCCAGACCGAAAATATTGTCCCGAAATTTTCGAAGAACATCTTCAAAATCGCAACATCATGAATCGCTTTGAAAAACTCAATCAAATTGGTAAAAAAGTAGGTTGTGGTACCGAAGCGTATAAAGTGCTGTCGCAGCTGCTTACAGAAGAAATTTTCGTAGACAGACTTGTATACCTGACAGACATGCAAATCTATAGCAGTCAAGAAGACTGTTTTAAAATCTTTGCTGGTAATGATCGATATCTGCCAGCACTAATTAAGGAGTATAGGAAAAAAATAAATCCAAACATGCAAACAATTGCTATCAACCTGCAACCTTATGAAACCTTCATCACCCCGCAAGACCAGGAAGGCGTTACAAACATCTCTGGTTGGAGCGAAGGTATACTCGGTTACATCAAAGACATCGACCATGGCGGTTGGACATTAGTGGATGAAATTGAAAAATACAAATAAATGACTTGCCAGAGGGAAATGATTCATTCACTGGCAATTTGTAACATTTCACATTTTTAAACTTTTTTGTTTTCACATCGATAAAAGACGATTAGCAAAATATGAACACATATGGCAATTTATAAATATTGACATTATTTTATTTATCGATGTATAATATTTTCCCGCGGAATAGTTCCGGTCGTGGATGGTAATAAAAGGAGATTAATAATGCCAACTCATATTGCAATCGGTGACATTCATGGAATGGTTGAACCGCTTGGGACATTGTTGAATAAATTACCACCTGAAGGAGAATTGATTTTTACCGGAGATTACATCGACCGTGGTCCCCGCAGCAAAGCAGTGATAAGTTATTTGCAAATTATCGCTAATGAAAGACCATGTATTTTCCTGCGCGGTAACCATGAACAATGGGTAGTTGATACACCATCTGGTAACCCGTATGACAACCTGCGATGGTTTTACAACGGCGGAGAACAAACCTACATGAGTTACAATGGACCAATAGATGAACATCATTTAGAGTTTATAAATAACACAAAGTTGTATCATGAGACTGTCAACTATATATTTGTTCATGCCGGTTTAATGCCTGGAAAAAGTGTTAAAGAAAATGACGAGGAAACATTGATGTGGATACGTAATGAATTTTTAGTTTCAAATTATGACTGGGGGAAATTAATTATTCATGGACACACAGCAACATATAATGGTGAACCGGAGATACACCATAACAGGATATCAATTGACACCGGAGCTGCATATGGTGGCAAATTAACAGCAGTATTGCTACCGGAGATGGAGTTTATATTTGCACGACAGTGATGTAAAAATATGATGGTTGCTATTCAATGTATAGAAACTTATTTATAATCATTTTGTCAAATATAAATATTGGAATATTCGATGCATCTTTTAATAAGGAAAGTTTTCCTGTATTCATGAAATATGTATCTATTTTTATAATTTTAAGAATCGTCAGATATAACAGATAAAAAGGAGTAATGTAAATGTCAAATAACAACAATATAAGTGGTCTCATCCTCGCAGCGGGTAAAGGAACACGGTTACGCCCGGCAACTTTGACACGTCCCAAGGCACTAATACCTTTTTGCGGTGTTACATTGTTAGAATTGGCAATTAGCCGTTTGGCAGCAATGTCATTAAACAATATTACTGTTAATGCCTGTTTCATGGGTAACCAGATTGAAGAATATGTTGCTAAAATTGGACAAAAGTATAATCTGCCATTAACTGTGTCGCTTGAACCCACATTATTTGGTACCGGTGGTGGCATTCGTAAGGTATTATCTTTACCTGGTGTAAAAAATAATGTTCTGGTTCATAATGCTGATGTAATCCTCGATGACGATTTTCAAAGACTTATTGATATACATATAGAAAAATCTCCTTTAGCTACACTTTTATTAGTACCAGGTCGCGGTCCTTGCACTATTGGTATGAATAGTGATGACCATGTTACAGATATGGTGATGACACCCGGGACAGGTGGTTATACATTCAGTGGTGTTTACATAATATCCCGCGATTTGAAGCATTACTTACACCCTCATAATCCTGCCTGCATCGCCATGGCTATGCAACGGGCAATTGCTGATAATCAATTAATCTGTGGATTATCAACAGGAAACGCTTTCTGGGCAGATTTCGGTACACCTGCATCCTATCTAAATGCTCATCATGCATCTAATAAATTTGAATTTTCTCATTCTCCTCTGTTACGTGATGCTATTAATAAGCAAATGCAACGACGTACCATAATCGAATCTCAAGGAGTGCGATGCAGTGGTGTAATATCACTTGGTGAAAACCTTACTTTTCCTGCGGAAACACGTTTGCATAATGTCATTGCACTTGATAACGCTACATTAACACAACCAGTTTTCTGCAGCACAGCCATTCTGGGTATAGATGGTGAAACCGAACCGCCTGCTATCCATATTGAGCGTTTACCCCACCCAACAGTTTATGATACGTTAGGTGTTACTCCAGAGACATGCGAATTGACACCACTGCGAAAACAGGCGAGTGGACGGTTATATTACCGAATTAGCAATGGTGATAAGTCATGGATTTGGAGCGCATACAATCATGATCGTGAAGAGAACGCGGTTTTTGCTACCATAACGGATTTTCTTGACCGATTAGATATTCGGGTACCGGGGATATTGTACCATCGTCCTGAACTCGGAGAGATTGTCTGTACGGATTTAGGTCGTCAGGAAATGTTATCACTTTCTGACCCTTCTGAGATAGAACATTATATGATAGATGTGTTAGAACAAATAGCACGACTTCATGTTTTGGGCGGGCAAAAAGCAATGGAAGAAGAGTTGCCCATGCGTCCACCATATACTCGCGATTTTTACATCAAATGGGAATGTGGGTTATTTAAAAAGTTCTTGCTTGGCGATACTCTGCACCATCCGGAATGGTGGGAACCAGTAGAAGCGGAATATGCGTATATTCTCGACCGACTTATGTCAGTACCGCAAGCACCTATTCACCGGGATTTGCAAAGCGCAAATATCATAATAAAAGATAGTCATGCTTACCTTATTGATTATCAGGGTATGCGTTTGGGATGTCCTGCATATGACGTGGCGTCATTTCTTTATGACCCATATGTTAGCTATCCAGCAAATATGCGTCAACGTGGTTGGCAGGCGTATCAGAATGCTATCGCTAAACTCGGTGGTATACCATTACCAGACGATTTATTACCCACTGCGGCCATACAACGCCTTTTGCAAGCATTAGGGTGTTATGGCAATCTGTTAACCAATCAACATGATGCGTGGTTTGGCAAGGCGATTATGCCCGCGCTTGATTTACTGCACAGTGCCGCAAGTGAATGCAAATTACCAGGCTTCGCTAAAATGGCCAAACTATGCCTTAATGAGTTTGCTGATATCTCAAAATAAATAGAAATATTTTTACAGGCTTTTGCAAAACCAAATTATATCTATTTTTTTGTACGGAATGCCGTCCCCGGCATTCCTATTTGAGATAGAAACTATCTATTAACGGAATGCAGAGGACGGCATTCCCTACAATTCAGGATTATGAAAAATTGCAAAATGGATTATATAACATAAATTATTACTGTGTGGTGAAACTATATTGCGCATAATGTGTAATATATATGTAATATAATGGAGATTTTAAACTTGTATTCGTATGGAGGTATAACAATGAAAATCATTTCTATATTGCTGAAAATCAGCATCTTAATGGCTATAACTATGCTGATGAATGGATGTAGCAGTCCTAATGGCCCAATCACACCTGTTAACGTATGGAACAATTTCCCACCTAAAATTAAAGCTGTCAATGTAAACCTGGAAGCGAGTCTTGTTATAGTGGATTTTGAACCATATCTTGCTGATGTTAAAGTTGAAGGATGGTTTATTCTGCCGGGAGATACAGTAAGCAGAAGAAATATAAATTTCACAAATGACATTTTGCATGGAAACGACACTATGCACGGCAGAGGTAATTTTGTTATGGCCAGTTACGATTGGCCTTACGATTGGCATGGTTCTGCATTAACGCCAGGCATAACTTATTTCTTTATGCTGACCGTCGCCGCGGACGCCGGTCGTCAACTGGTAAATGTGTATCAGTATAAAGATGGTATTTTGACACAGATATCGTAGAGTTATCTTTTAACAGGATTTTCGCTTTGACAAAGAAATAAGCTTAAAATGGTCGCTTCGACAGGCTCAGCGACCGGTAACTGAGACTG
>CAZNLA010000156.1:0-10892 GCA_964573385.1 uncultured bacterium | reverse complement strand
TTAATGATGATGGTATTGATATTGATGGCGAAAAAGTTTCTGTCCGGAAAAATGGTATCGACCGGGTCGCTTTTATGATTTCTGCAAATGTTGGCGAGTCACCACGACCATTGGCAAAAATTGCTTCAGGTGGCGAAATCAGTCGTATCATGTTGGCTTTAAAATCTATTGCCAATCGTGGTACCGGTGTACCGACATTGATATTCGATGAAATAGATAGTGGCATTGGCGGCAGAACGGCAGAAGTTGTTGGAATAAAATTAATGAAAGCATCGCGTGCGGCACAGGTAATTTGTGTAACCCACCTGGCACAGATAGCATTGTATGGCGATAAGCATTTTAGCATAGAGAAAAAAGTGGTAAATGAACGGACTGTAAGCACAATGCGGGCGATGAATGAAGATGAACGAGTGCATGAATTAGCACGTTTACAGGCAGGTGGCAGAATTAGCGATGCGGTAATAACCCATATTAAAGATGCCATGCGCGATATTGCCGGGTTAAAGGCTACAGTTTGAAATACAAAGAAAAAAGCCTGATATATAATGAAGATGGGGTTATAAAAAAAAATCATGGTGGTAAAGTCAGAATAGGTCTGGTTTTTCCCAATTCATATCGTGTTGGCATGGCTAATCTGGCAATTCATTCATTATATCGCTGGTTTAATTCATATCCTGATATAGTATGCGAAAGATATTTTCTCCCGGATACAATAACTAACAAAATCCCCCGGACTATTGAAAGTAACACCCCACTTGCGGATATGGATGTAATTGCTTTTACATTATCTTACGAATTGGATGCATTAAATATTATCCGGATATTGATGATGTGTGGCATTAACCCTTTGTCTAAGGATAGGGTAAACGCACCATTAATAATCGCTGGTGGCGCAGTGGCAGCATATAACCCGCATCTGATATCATCTTTTTGTGATGCTGTATTAATGGGCGACGCGGAACCTGTGGTGGCGGATATAGTAACCGCATTAGTTGACCAGGCAGAAATTTATGATATTCCCGGTATGATAACTGCTGATACTGTAATTGATTACCATAACCGGCAAGTTGAACATAATCTGAATAGAATGCCGGTATATTCATCTGTATATTGCGAAGACGCTGAATTTTCTGACATGGGACTGATTGAAATCGGTCGCGGATGTCCATATGGTTGCAGGTTTTGTGTTGCCAGTCATTGTTTTCGGCCGGCACGTTGGCGAAGTTATGATTCCATAATGCCGGCGATTCGCGAAATGAGCAACTTCAGAAATAAAATTGGCCTTGTCGGCGCGTCAGTTACTGACCATCCACAGATAACGGATATTTGCGAAGAGTTATTAAAGATGGGATTATCGCCATCACCCGCATCCATGCGCGCAGACGCGTTATCAACTGATTTATTACAATTGTTAGTGCGCGGTGGTGTCCATAGTATTACCCTTGCCCCCGAGGCCGGTAATGAGATATTAAGAAGAAAAGCCGGGAAAACTGTAACCGATGAATCATTAGTAAATGCTTGCCTGCGCGCGAAACAAGCCGGGATAAACGCGGTAAAAATGTATTTTATAATCGGATTACCAGATGAAACAGATGATGATATTCGCGATATAACAAATTTAACACGAAGAATTATTAAGGAAACAGGAATGCGGTTGACTGTCGGATGTTCAATATTTATACCCAAACCGGGCACACCATGGGCAAATGAAAAGATGATATCAATAAATGAATCCAAAAGAAGATTAAATATCCTGAAGTCAGAAACACGAGGAATAACATTCACCACCGAAAACCCGCGGGAGGCGGAAATACAAGGAATATTCAGTAACGGTGGTATAGAATTAGCAGAAAAAATGATAAAAATAGCGGACATTGATAAAATTTCAACAACAGAAATTCTGGAAATATTATCAGATAAATAAAATTATTTATATCCCACTTCAACCCATCATTTAAATTAAATTTATTGTCAGAGTTTAATTTTTTATTTTATTTATATGGAAAACATATCTAATATGGTTCTTTTTCAGGTGTTTACCTGATATAATTTTATAAAAAATAATGAAATCACCCTAAATTTTCACAAAAATATCATTTTATTTGATATTTTTGTGCATTATTTAAAATATTTAGTAAAAATAAGTAAATTTAGTATCGACAAATAAGAATTCAGATACTATACTTATTATATGTTTAATTAAAATCGTAAAGGAGACATGAAATGAAGTTAGTAAAGATTTTGTGCACAATTTGCACGTTAATCGCTCTGTTGATGTTAGCAGGTTGTGGTGGTGGCGGTAGTACCACTGAAGTCCCTGTTTCAAAAACTACCATTGTTCGTGGAATTGTAAGAGATAGCTCAAATAATCCTATGGTAGGTGTTACTGTTACTTCTGGTGCAGTGAGTGTATTAACTGATAATAAAGGTGAATATACTTTATCTGTTGCTCCTGGTAGCAATATAAAAATATCTGCTAACAAAACAGGATTTGTTGATGTAATTGATTTTTGTGGACTTGGATATGGTGAAAGTGCTGAAGTTGACTTTTCTTTAAAGGCTGTTGATTATGAAAAAACATTAACCCTGATGGATACAACTTTAACTATAGCAAAGGATCCAGCGCACGGTACTGAAATAAAATTACCGGCAGGAAGTATTGTTGATAGTACTGGTACACCTGTTACCACTGCTAAAGTTGAAGTAGCTACAAGTATGCCAACAGATCTTAATTACGTTGAAAATTTCCCCGGATTATTTATTGGTAGCCAAACAGGACAACCAGACAAGCCAATAGAAAGTTTTGGATTTATTTCGGTCGAGATAACAGATGCAACAGGAAATATTAAATATAATCTGGGTAAAGATAATTCCGGTAACGCAATTGAAGCAGACATAGCAATCCCTGTCGGTATAGGTACCGCGGACCCTGGTACACTGACAATAGAATTATGGTCATTGGATGAAAGTACAGGTAAATGGATTTATGAAGGTTTAGCAAATAGAGATGATTCAGTTCCTGCCAATGTTGTATATCGTGGAAAAGTAAAACATTTTTCTACATATAATCTTGATAGGCCGATTCAAACACCAATTTCATTAACAGTTACAGTTAAAAATGGGACATCTGTTGTCGCTGGTGCTTCAGTGGTTGCCAAGAAAACCATTGCGCCAGCGTGGGAAGGACGTGGTATAACAGGTCCTGATGGAACTTTTAAGTTTGATTCTGTACCTGTAGGAACAAATTCTATAAAAGCTACATTTGGAGATCTGGGTGGCACTGTTTATTCGTATAGCATTGAAGGTACAAATGGCACAGCAACGATAACTTTAGTCCAGCAAGTAGCTAAAGAAATATATTTCTTTTATACTGAAGGTGGGGTTGCTAAACCTGCAAAAGGAATAAATGTCGGTATAATGAGTCAGGGAACCGGACCTGGTGGTGGTGAGTCATTTGGTGTAACTGATGATAACGGTAAATATATATTTTCGTTAACAACAGGACTACCTTTTTATAGCCTGCAAGCAAGTACTACAGTGGGTGGAACTGCATACTCATTTTACAAAATGTATAATTTAATATCTGATATTCCTGCAGAAGTAGAATTGAAATAAACCTTTAACATTCTCATCGGGGTGGTTAACAAATCACCCCGAATAATATATAATTATTTTATGATTATGCGTGAACGTGAGATAGCAGATAATATTCTGGATATTATGGATGAGGTGGGAAAAGCGGCAAAGGCAAGTGGTCGCAAGGCAGAAACGATAAAACTGGTTGCGGTTACAAAAGTGATGCCGGAGTCTGATATAATTTGTGTGATTAATGGTGGGATAACTGCTATTGGTGAAAATTATATTCAGGAAGCAGAAAGTAAGTTTGCCGTGATGAAGTGGCCGGATTATCCGGGAAAAGCGCCGGTTGAACGTCATTTTATTGGGCATTTACAGTCAAACAAGGTGAAGACGGCGTTAAAATTATTTGATATAATACAAACGGTTGATTCACTTGAATTGGCAAAACGGATAGACCGTATTGCCTGTGATACAGGAATTAAAGTTTCCGCTCAGGTACAGATAAATATTTCAAAAGAAATATCAAAAAGTGGAATATTTCCGGAAGACCTGGAAGGATTCTTTATTGAAGCGCAGAAACTAAATAACGTGGAATTCAACGGTTTAATGATAATTGGCCGTTTTGAAGAAAATCCGGATGCGTCTCGAAGCGAATTTATAGCTTTGAGAAATATGCGGGATAACCTGGAAAAACTGAATATTTACTCTCATAGCCTATCTCAGCTTTCGATGGGCATGAGCCATGATTTTCGCGAAGCGATAGAAGAAGGCGCTACAATCGTAAGAGTAGGCAGTCGGATTTTTGGGTCGCGAAAATAAAAGTTACAGCAAATTTTATAGCAACATTTACAGCAGACATCAAAGCAAGGGGAGGAAGCACACGTGGCAGCTAATGCTTTCAGCAAGATTATGGAATTTTTTTCCGACACACCAGATGAAGAAGAGGTAGAAGTGGAAAATAAAGAAACTAAAAACACCTCTACATCTACTAATCAACAGGCGTCTACTTTTCAACCGAAGAGTAATTTACGCCCTCCAATGACTCTCAGTTCAGCACGTCCGGAAACTGTTACTATGGTTCGCCATCCACGCAGTTACGATGAATGTCGCGAGGTAGGACGTGATCTGAAGAGTGGAAAATCTGTAGTGCTTGATTTATCTGCATTGCATGATTCCGATGCCCAGAAATTCATCGATTTCGTCAGTGGTGTTGTCTTTGCGTTAGATGGTGAATTATGCCCGGTACATGGCAGAGTTTATATTGCTGCTCCACAGGGTATTAAAGTTGATAATAAAGTGCAAAAGAATGATGCCGGAGTAACTGATGAACTCGCTCCGTTTTCTACCGCACCGCGACCATCAGCAGCAACCGGTCAAGACACATTCTGGCAGATGAAGTAATAGTATTTCCCTTTTGTTTTTATATAAATCAGCCACGGCATTCTTTATTATATTGCCGTGGCAATTCCTGTTAAATATAGGGTGGTGATTATGGCTCTGTGTTCTGATTTTAAACTTGTAATTATTGGTTCCGGCAAAATGGGTGAAGCAATGGCATCCGGAATATTAAGAGCAGGACTAATTAAACCTGCAAATCTTACTATGACAGATGTTGATACCGCACGCGGTAATATGATTTCAAAAGAATTAGGGGTTATTTTTACTACTGATAATGTATCTGCCACCAAATCTGCTGATGCAGTTATCCTTGCGGTAAAACCACAGTTTATCGATGCTGTGTGCCAGCAAATCACTGGAGTATTATCTGGTAAAGCGATAATTATCAGTATTGCTGCCGGTGTTACCATGCAAAAGATACTTAATGCCTGTGGTAACGATTCTATTAAATTAGTACGAACCATGCCAAATACCCCAATCCTGGTTGGTGCAGGGGCAATCGCGATATCATATTCAGCCTCTATTACTGATAAAGACAAAGATATTGTAAATACACTTCTTACCCCATTAGGGTTAACTGCTGAATTGCCGGAAGATAAGTTAAATGCAATTACCGGTCTAAGTGGCAGCGGTCCTGCCTACATTGCAATACTTATAGAAGCACTGGCAGATGGCGGTGTCTTAATGGGATTACCACGGCAGATAGCAATGCAATTCGCCGCACAAACAGTGTACGGAACAGCAAAATTGGTTTTGGATTCCGGTGATCATCCTGCAGTTGTAAAAGACGCGGTGTGTTCGCCCGGTGGAACAACTATTGCCGCTGTGGCTACTTTGGAAGAAAATGGTTTCCGTGCCGCTGCAATTGCTGCTGTTCAGGCAGCAACAAACCGGGCAAAGGAATTAGCATGAAATCTTTAGTCGGACAAATTTTAGATTTTGCGTTCTTTTTGGTAATGGTTTTGGCAATTTCCAGCACAATTATGACGTGGATACCACAATTGCGATGGACTCAGGTTGGCAGGATAATATATAGTATTACCGAACCTGTTTATATGAAATTTAGAAAAATATTCCCGCCGTTAATGATAAAACGCGGCGTTGCAATGGATTTTTCCGCTTTAGGAGCATTTTTCACATTTTATCTGGTATATGTTATTTTAAAGAAATACTTGGTACCATTTATTCCTTAACCGAGAAAAAATGGTTTTTACATTGAATATTTATATATGCTGATCTGTATCAGCACTATATTTTATTCGGACCTGGTTGATAGTAAACGGAGGCAAATTATGTCAGAATTAACTCCAAATGATATTGTAAATAAAGATTTTAAAAAGTCGTTAAGCGGTTATAATATTCAGGAAGTTGATGATTTTATGCAACAATGTTCTGATACACTTTTCCATGCGATAGAAGAGAAAAAACGACAGCAAACAATAATAGAAGAACTGCAGAAACAGGTTGATAATTTCAGACGTCAGGAAGATTTTATAAAACAGGCATTAATTTTAGCAGAGAAAACCGCAGATGAAACCCGCACATCAGCACGGAAAGAGGCTGAATTAATGCGTCGTGAAATAGACATTGAGTTACAACGTGAACGCGCGGAATTATCGGTACTGAAACAAAAACAAATCGCCATGTTGGCTGAGGTAAGAGCCGCGCTATATTCGCAATTAGCTTTATTGGAATCCCAGGAAAAGAAGTTTACACCGCCGGAAAATATTGGATAAATATTTTTGCTGTAAAGGCATTAATAAGGCAGAAATTAACGTGTTGGAATTATCCGAATCTATAGCCGACATTACGGACGGTAGTTATTAGTTCACCCAGCACTGGACCTAATTTTGCCCGCAACCGTCGTATATGTACGTCAACTGTACGTGTACCACCGAAGTAATCGTCACCCCAAACCTGCTCTAACAGTTCCTCGCGGCTGAAAACGCGTCTTCTGTGGGTTGCAAGGAATTTTAGCAGTTCGAACTCTTTATATGTCATGTCGATATTCTCGCCATCCACCCATACTTCATATGTTGCCATATTCATACGCAGGTTTTCGATGTTTAAAATATCTTTTGGCATTCGCGAACCCTGGGTTTTCCATAACGCAAATCTTATGCGCGCTTCCAACTCCACTGGATTCACCGGCAGAATAAGAAAGTCATGCATACTGGGGCCAAAACTCACGCGTGGTAATTCCTCGGGGCGGGCTATTATTATTACCGGCACATATTCCCAGGCAGCCTTAACAGCATTTACCAGATTAGTATTCATGCGAAACTCACGCGACCCAGCATCAACAAATACTACCTGTGGGTTATGTACCCGGTTGATAAATTGATAATGAGCACGTGGAATAATATGAATACCGTACCCCATACGGGTGATATGGTCAATGAAAACCGCGACCGGTTCTGTCCGCTCGCGATCTGTGACCACAACCAACTCAGTGGAGGGTGTACCTCTGAAAGTCAATTTTTAAGGCCTCCGAATTATCTCCAGTGGTGACCAATCCACTAATCAATAGCCTCATCGGGTGTAATTATACTTAAATTTAATGGAAAATGCTAATTTAATTCGCTAACCCTAATTCCAATGGGGTTAAATCAGAGTATCTGATTAATTGAATATCATTGTCATTACAATATTCTATTACTTTTTTGTTGGTTACAACTGCTGTTTCATTTGCTCTTTCGCTTGCAATAATACCTTCATCACTATTTAAAAATTTAATTTTTTGCATATCCTGATTATTTTTACCAAGATGAGTGACTAATTTATATGTTCCATCTTCAACGGACTTTAATCTGGCAATTAATTTATCTGCATCATTATCAAATTCTCCATCTATGTTTGGTAAACCTTTTATTGCGGAAGAATCATTCACCAGGCCTTCTTTTTGTGCCAATTTTTCAATTTCTCTGTTCACTTCATATTCATATAACCAGCCAAAACAACAGTGTTGGTCAATATATGAAATATTTACTCCCGCATTTCTGGCGACATCCAATTGGCTTTGTATTTCATACATAATTTCATCAACTTTTACATTGGCGTCATACTGGTTGTTTGGCAGGTACCTAAATGTACCATCCGGTAATAACATTGATGCAACTTTATCCGCAGGGGCAATTGAACCCCATCTGGGGTATGCCCATTCGCAATTTATTACAGTATGCAAACCGATACATAATCCGGGAGTATATGCATTTAACATTTCTGCTGCTTCTTCAAAAAAAGCGCAATTTACCATAATTGAAGTATTGCGGATAATTCCAGTTGTGTATGCGTCCATAACCGCGAAATTTACTGATGAACATAAACCCGCATCATCTGCACGTGTAAGTAATCGAATCATAAATCACCTCTGTAATTAATCAATTTTACTCCGATAATTCTGTCGTTTATAACTGCGTCGCCAATAACTACCGGTATCGATGAATAACTATCTTTTTGCGCACAGAATAATACATCCGGACCATACCCTATTTCCATTAATCTTAACGCATGTTTTGATGCGCAAAATATTTTATCCAAACCATTTATTTTTATATCTTCACATATTAATTCATATTCATCGTTAGTATCAGCATGAATTGGTAAAGAGATTTCTTCTGCAATGCACGCGCAAGACGCGTCATCTTCCGGTGAGATGAAACTTTCGTCAGGATATTTGCCGGCAGAAATTAATACCACAGATTTTTGTAAACGTGCGGATTCATCTTTCGCCCATGATGAAATGGAACATAAATTAGCTACTGATCCGATTGCTATGGCACCTGCTCCACGGCATGAAGTTAATCTTTGCGCCCCATTACTGGAAGTAAATATCACTACTTTACCGGTGAAATCACCATATGCGGTAACTTCTTCAGGGCTATTGCCTAAATCAAAACCGGGTAATTTTATACCGCCTCTTTCACCTATTAATAATGCGTCATGATAATAATTTGCCGCTTCCCGGGCATCATTTTCATCCGCTACCACTAACATGCTATCTGCTCCCCCGGAAAATATAGCCGCTATAGTGGCACTGGCGCGCAATGCGTCAACAACTATTGTCACCGCGTTTAAATCAACAGCTAATCTACATCCTTCTGCTCCGCGGGTGATATATGTTGCAATCTCTGGTTTATTATTGTTATCCATGGGTAAATAATACATTATAATTTAAGAAAATTCTATCAGATGTTATATTTTTCATATATTCATCTTATCTCTTTTAAATTATTGTGATATAATTAGGTATGATAACGGGGTAAAAATAATCAGACAGGATAAAATGTAATTATGAAATTATACGTAGCAGTATTGATAGTAATACTAACTCTGTTTAAGTATGTATCTGCGGAAACAGTAGCAACGGCAGTAAATTTTGAAGGAATATTTGTTGCGCCAATTATAGATGGCGATGATAACACTGCTGTTAAATATGCCGGCAATATATACGCCGTCACAGTTATTAGCAAGGATGAACAAAGCAAAATGGCAGTATTACGGGCAGAATGCAATACTCTACCTTTAAAAACCGGTAATTCAAACAATATAGTTAATGGTGATATCTGTCGTGCAGTTATATTTAAACCTGCCGAAGCAAATGTTAAACCATTAACGGTTTTCGGTAAAATAACCGGATGGCAGGAAGTGAAAACCGGTTTCTCATTGATGAATATATCATTTTCTGATGAATTGCCTGTTGGCACCCCCGTAGTTAATAAATATGGCGAAATAATCGCGTTTGCTACTGATAAAAGTTCCGCAATTTCAATAAACGATGTTAAGTCATTATTGAAATCGTCAAAAATAACACTTCCACCACAATCAAAATACGCAACCTGCAGTGATGTCGTATTACCGGCGCGTTTGTCTGGTGGCATAGCATTTCTTACTGCCGGTCCACAACCTTTGCAGGCGCGAATAAATTCAAAAGATAAGGCGTATTTAATTACAGTTCCTGCCGGTTCATTCATCATGGGGTCAAAACCGTCTACCGTGTTACCGGCAGATGAATCACCACAAAAAAAAGTTGTATTGGATGAATACGAAATATACCGTGATGAAGTTACGGTAAAACAGTACCAAATTTTTTGTAAAGAAACTAACCGAAAAATGCCAGTTGCCCCGGCATGGGGGTGGCAGGACAATAAACCCATGGTTAATGTTACATGGCAGGATGCCACGGATTATGCAACCTGGGCAGGCGGTAAATTGCCAACAGAAGCACAGTGGGAAAAATCTTCTCGCGGGATAGACGGTAAAAATTATCCATGGGGAAATAATTTCGATTTAACAAAATGTGTATCGTTAAATGAAAAAAGATTCGATAAAGATGCCCCGGAAGATGAAAATGACCCGACTGATGATGAAAGCATATTTGGGGTAAGGCATACCGTGGGTAATGTAATGGAGTGGTGTTCAGATTGGTATGATTCGGTATATTACATCACCGGATCTGATAAAAATCCAGCAGGACCTGAAAAAGGCACAATGAAAGTATTACGTGGCGGTTCGTATCGCTACAATCTACCTTCCCGTTTCCGTTGCGCGGCACGTTTCTCGTTCAACCCAACCTATGCCGGTCCAGGTGTCGGTTTCAGATGTGTTATTGCAAAGTAAAAATATCACAATTGGGTTATATATGACGAATAATTTTATGATTGATATATTGTTGATGTAGAATAAAAAAGATAATTACATTCATTTTTCTGCTATTTTATTCCCCCCATTTTTGGTAAAATAACACGGCATTGTTATAAATTATGAATTTAATGCGTTTTTTACAGCCGTGGACGCCTGAGTTGGCTATCGACCTGGGCACTGCAAATACCCTTATTCATTTGCGTGGGCGTGGTATTGTCCTGCGTGAGCCTTCTGTCATCGCCATTGAGACAGTGGGTGGTGCTGTGCGTGCC
>CAZNLA010000155.1:0-10908 GCA_964573385.1 uncultured bacterium | reverse complement strand
ATAAAAAAGGCGGGATATTATTAACTGCTTCCTCATAAGTAAAGGCAAAAGATGGCAAACCATCATCGCAATTAAAAAGTTTGAAAGTATTATGGTCAATAATATCTGTTGGAGTAGCGGTTAATCCAAGGCTGATTGCCTTAAAATAATCCAGAACTTCTCCATACGTGTTATATATGGAACGATGGCTTTCATCAATAACAATCAAATCAAAGAAGTGAGGCGAAAGGGAGATATCATTATCTCGAATTATATTCAGCATTGTTTGATATGTAGAAACATAAATACGACGATCTTTAGCAATAAGTTTTTCGCCAACCTTGGGCCAACGCGGTTCATTAGGTAAATGTTCTTTGAAAGCTGACAATGCTTGTTCGCGTAATGCGATACGGTCAACTAAAAACAATACACGTTCAACATGTCCTGATCGCATTAAAGCATCAATCAAAGCGATACAGGTTCTTGTTTTGCCTGTTCCAGTCGCCATCACCAATAGAAAATTCCGTTGTTGCTTTTCAATGCCTTCCATCACCGCGCGAATTGCACGAATTTGATAATCTCTTCCTGCGATATTTGTATTTATCAATTCATCAGAAAGTTGTTTTCTGTTTTCTCTGATATAAAGAAGCCGTTCAAAGTCATCTCGTGTTGGGAAACCAATCACTTTTCGCGGCGGGTAATTTTCTAAATCCCAGAAGTAAATCTCAAGTCCGTTAGTATAAAAACAGAAAGGAAGTTGTCCATATTCATTCTTTATATGGTAACAATATTGTTTAGCCTGTTCACGACCGATTTCTGCATCTTTAGAAGTTTTTTTAGCTTCAACGACTGCTAACGGTTTTCTATCTCTACCCAAAAGAACATAATCGCTGAATTGGTGACCATTGTAAGGGGTTTGCGCATCTTTCATACCATCCGGCAAAGGAACAGTGATATCGAATTCCTGCCTTACCAGGACGAGATTATCTACATCCCAGCCTGCATCAAGGAGTTTGGCATCAATTATTTTTTTTCTGGTCTCCGCTTCAGAACCCATAACATCTCATACTTAAATCGTTATTATTTCTAATTAGATTATAGATGAATTCATGTTGTCAGGTCAAACAGATTAATCTTCAAGGTTAATCAATATTAGTGATGACTTATTTTTTCAAACCTTAATCGAACAATATTTTCCTTCCTTAAAGATAAATTCATACTTTCCGTTGCCGATTTCAAACATTTTAGAGTTATATCCTTCTGGTTTGCTGCATAGCATTACCGACGCATGAGTATTTGCCGGTAGGTATACTGTGAGATGGATTTTATCGCCTTTTCTGCGCCAGCTTGATGTTATTTTACCATGAAGGGTATCTATAGAAGCGCGTGCCCATTTTAAATCTTTGGGGGTATATGGTTGGATTAAGACATGGGTATAACCGGTTTCCAGTGGACCGGGTGAGATGCCAGCCAGTTTAAAATATAGCCACATATCCAGCGGAGATGCCAATGCGTGGTGATTCCACGAGCCGGTGCCGTCCCAACATTCAGGGATGGTGGTTCTGTCTTTTACGATATATTGCCAACTCGGGTAATCTTTTTGAGTTGCCATTTTCCAGATAACATTGTTGTATCCATTAGAAAGTGTAGCTACTAAAAATAGCAATCCGGCATATCCGCTGGTCGGGTGCCAGTTATTCTGTTTAATACTTTCAACTAGGCCAAGAAACAGTTCATTCTTTAATTTTCCTGAGACCGTGTTCAAATGAAGTGCCCACGCCTGTGATGACTGCTCACCGTTATCATAATATTTTCCATTAAAAAATGATTCATTATAAGCGTTAACAATATCTTTCCCTAACTCCAGGTAGTATTCCGCTCTATCTTCACGACCGAGAATACAACTGATTTCAATCATCGTCGCTACTATATTAATGTAGAACG
Organism: uncultured bacterium; assembly: GCA_964573385.1. Taxonomy (GTDB): domain Bacteria; phylum Armatimonadota; class Hebobacteria; order CAIYQO01; family CAIYQO01; genus JBAXQQ01. Next base: position 8,985 of record CAZNLA010000155.1, on the reverse strand, counting down.
CGGTAGATATCGAGTTCGGCAATCCGCTGCGTCCTTCATGTCCTTCCGCGACGGCGAGGTGGTCACCCCATTGTGAACGTTGGATATGACCGATGGGCAAATCATCCCAACCATCGGTAAATCCCAACGGGTCAGTGCCAATTGGTCGTTGCAGGAAAGTCGCGCGGCCTTGGGTTTTCAGATAACTAACATACGACTCCCATGATTCATAATGGTCTTCTATAATACGCCGGTCGCCGGTAAAACCATATTGCCATAATGGAATTAACAAATAAGCGGAGGACCACACCAGATCTTCTTCCAGACCGGCGCGGGGTACTATCATATCTGTCACCCCGGATGGCAACTGGCAATCCTGAAAATCACCAATCCATTTGCGATAAAACCGTGCCATGGTAAAATTATTCATCGCCTGCCATGCCGACGCCCAGGCATCTGCCCCCCATCCCAACCGTTCCGCCCGTTGGGTATCGTCAGTGGGTACTCCCATTTGAAGGTTGCAACGTTGCGACTGCACCAGACAGCGGTGGACGTGCATGACACCAGTGTCTGAACAGGCAAATTCGCCGGCAGGTGCGACATCGGCATGGACGAAGCAACCGGTTATCGAATCAATAGTTGGGATACCCAGATATCCGGTAACCTCAACATAATTAAACCCACAATAGGTAAATCGTGGTTCATAAATTTCTTCACCATTACCGGACGTTGTATATTTCAATGCTGCCCTGGCGTTGCCTATGGTGCTGGTGTCAATTGCGCCGTCCGGTGTCAGGCATTCGGCATATCGCATTTGTATGGTTGTGCCGCATGGACCATTTACTTTCAAGCGCACCCATCCGGTAAAATTGACACCCATATCATATATAACTACTCCCGGCGCTTGTTCCCACATTTTTACAGGTGCAAACTCCTGTATTACCCGGTTAGATGGTGCCATATTGGCAGCAAGCCTACCACCTGGCGATGGCACAATATTTGCCGGTGTCCAATTAGTAGCTGTAAAATTCGGCTTATTCCAACCCGGTTGTTCCAGGCGTGCGTCATAATCTTCACCATCATAAATACAGTTAAAGGTAATTGGTGACCATGAAAATTTCCATGAATCATCCGTCACCACCATGGTTGTTGAACCATCAGTAAACTCAATTTCCATTTGCATAATTGCGCGTGGTGAACCATACCATTGATATTGCCAACCCCAGTAAAGTTTTTGCCCATTAAACCAGCCATTTCCAAGGATTATTCCGACAACATTGTCACCATGGTTCAGCATTTCGGTTACATCATAAGTGTCATATAATATTCGTTTGCGAAACTCAGTACGGTTTGGCGTTAAAACCGCGTCACCAACCTTTTGTCCGTTTAAATGCAGTTCGTATAGCCCCATGCCAGTAACATACACCCGGGCACGTTTGATTATTTTATTTAATTTAAACTCTTTGCGGAATTGCGGCGCGCGTTGGTCTGGTTCAATTGCCTGCACCTGCGGGTCAATATCGCGAAGAATATATCTGCTGACATCGGGCACTACTTCATCCGGGTTGCCACGTCCAATCCATTTTGCCTGCCAATCAGATTCATTATATAATGCAGTTCCAAAAGTGGCGATATTGCTCCAACGTCCCCATTTACCGGATTCATCACACACCCGTACCTTCCAATAATAAGTTGAGTTACTGGACAAATCTTTTCCGGCATAAGGAACCTGAATGGATATTTTTGACTCCACCACACCACTATCCCACATATCGGCTTTGCCAACATGCAGTAAATCCGGCGTTGTTGCCACTAATAATCGGTATGCTGATTGCCAACGATCACGTCCTCGTAATGAAACAACCCAGGAAAAACGTGGGTCACGCACATCAATCCCCAATGGCGACGAGTCATCCTCTACCCACATCTTATCATTGCGCCTGCTTGCCACCCAATCATTATAAATAGTAATAGCCTGATTCATATTAATTTTCCTTATACCAAAGTTTTATGATTGAATAGTAATGGGATTGAATGACGATGTCAACAATAATTTGTAATAAAAATTTCTGTTAAAGTGTCCCTTTATGTAAATCAAATTATAAGTTTTATATTTTTTAAAAAAAGTAGGAAAAATTATTGACATTGTTGAATTAAATGTATATAATAAAAGTTAATTTTATAAAGCAAATTTAAATCAGAGCATTTGCTTTATAAAAAATAAAAAAGGGAGGAATAATATGCAAAACTCAACTTCTCGACATGGTTTTACGCTAATTGAGTTATTAGTCGTGATTGCCATCATTGCTATTTTGGCCGCAATTCTGTTCCCAGTATTTGCGCGCGCACGTGAAAAAGCAAGACAATCTACCTGCACCAGCAATCAACGTCAAATTTCTGCTTCTGTTTTAATGTATGCCCAGGACCACGAGGAAATGTTACCATCCAGCAAATCAATATGGAGCGATATTAAAGTTGATCCAGGGGTTCTGGTATGCCCGACAAAAGGAAAATCAACACCTAACGGGTATGGATATTTCGGACAGATAAGCGAGACTTCATTGGGTGATACTAATGATCCTTCTAAATCTCCAGTTTGTATGGATGCAAAATCTGCAGATAATCTTGTAGTTACTCCCGGGGATATAGATCAACGGCATTCCAGCATGCAAATATTATCTTATATTGATGGTCACGTTGGTGTAAGCGCTGATTATCTTTCTTTCTTTACAGGAAATATTGATATGTTTGCCAATGCGGTAACACAGACGACAGGTACCATGGGCACTCCGGTTACAGATACACAGCAAGGAATTGATTGGCTTAATGATGGTAATGGATGGACTTCTTATAGAGATCCCAGTACAACAATGGGATATATGACCGCAAACGGTAGCACCAGTGGAGCTGGGCATAACTGGCTGGGAATTTATCTTACAAAAAATGGACCCACCATTGGGGGTGTAACAACAGCCGGTACAAAGACATTATGGATTCGTTCATGGGAATCAAAAGTTACCTCGCCAAACTACTTTAAACGCGCACTTACCTCAGATACAACTTCTTATGCCCTTCATTCCAGTGTAGCCATGTGGGTTTTAGAGATGGATTTTGGCTGGTATCGCAACACACAGGACGCTGGCAACTGGACCAGCAAACTTAAAGTAAGCGATTCATCAGGTTCTGATATTGCTAATTTATCATGGTTTATTGATGACAGTGGGTATACTGGTGATGATGGTGCAGGCTTCTTTAAACTTAACAATTATAGTTTCGTCACACCACGTTTAACCCCATTCGCATCAAATCCTTCAACTACCTTTAACGCTCCGATTTACGCAGCCCTGTGGCCAATACGTCACATGAAAATGATCTGCGCTGATGGTATGATTTATTTCTCTTATGGTAATCTTTCCTGCAAAGTTGCCGCAAATGGTTCACCACAGAATCCTGGCTTTTTATACGGAGAATCATGGCATTACAACCCTGCTGGTTGGACAGTTATACAGAATCTGAAATACAGCGAAGTAACATCGCGAATGTAATTTGTATATATCGATAAAGTAAAAAAATATAATACACTTATCAACATCTCCTGAAATATACTGATTTCAGGAGGTGTTTTGTATTAATCAGACTCAGACAAAACTTATTGCATGTAACAGGGAATACTGCATAGCATTTTTAATGTCTTTTCGTTGATTCTATTTTAATATTAATTCCATAGCCCACTCACCCTTGTACAGATTTTTTTATCTGAAAAAATAATGTGTGATTTAAACCAACCCCAGCGGGGTTGAATATTTATAGAACAGGATTTCGTATACTAAAACCGACCCCAGCGTGGGTCGCATATAATTACCGACAATCTGCTATGTTATATGCGACCCGCGCTGGGATAATTTTCCATATAAAGATTAACTTTTGCAAAGGTCACTTCGACAGTCTCAGTGACCGTGATCTCTACCTGTCGCTGAGCCTGTCGAAGCGACCATCTCATATCATACTTCTCTTCATAAGTAAACAAAAATGGGCAACCACAAGTGATTGCCCATACTAAAACATTTGAAATAGAAAGTTTTTACAATAACTATTACTTAACCTTCACAGCATTCATCAGCATCATCATAACATAATTCTTTTTCACCGGTAACCTTAATAATTGCACCGGCAACTAATCCGCATATTAATGCGATTACCACTGTTACAACTATACCGATTAATTGTGCGCGCATATAATCCGGGAATATGAAAATCGCGATTAAACCACCAAGTAAGCCAGGCATACCATGAAGGTTATGCACGCCACAGGTATCGACTAATTTCAATTTTGCTTCCATTGCGGGTTGAATAAAAACATAACCAATTACACAAAGTGTACCGGCCACGATACCTATACAGAATGCTATCAACGGTGTTACTACATTACAGGTTGCGCCAATGGCAACACCACCGGCAAGTGCCGCGTTCGCCATATCCGCAATAGAGGTTTTTCCTTTGCGGAAAATATTGCTGAATAAATAAGTCGCGATGGTAGCACCACACAATGCCAATACCGTATTAACCGCAGTTACCGGTATTTGCGCATGGTCAACAATCGCACTACAGAAACTGGGCCAGAAAAGCCACAACACCATGGAACCAAGCATTGAAAAACGGTCAGAAGTTGCATCTGTTTCAATTGCAACTTCACGATGTTTTTTGCTGCTAAGGAAGATGGCCATACCAATGCCAAAATATGCACCGAAAGCATGGATAATAATGGAACCTGCGGTATCAACAAAACCTTTAGTAATACCCAACCCGCCATCAAGCACCAGGTATTCATTTAACATATATGCTGGAATTAAAAACAGTGCCAATAATGCATACTGGTACAGCCGGAGTCTGCCAAGTACTGCTCCCATAGCGATTAACGCAGATGCCGCCGCAAATTCTGCGAAAAGCAATGCTTTAATTGTAGATGCCTCAATAATATGCTCTTCACCGAAAATACCGGAAGAACGTAATAAAATATACAGAGGCAAACCGACTGCCACTACCAAATAAGTTCCGGTGGTCGCGCAATAACCATATTTGCGCACAAAAACCATGAGAAAACCGAAACCAACAAGAAGCATGGCAAGAATGTTAATGGAGAAATTATATTGCTCCACCTGTTGAAGATCTGCCAAACCCTGCGCGTTAACACAAGTGGCAAGCAGACCCAGAAGTATGACGCAGATAAGCGTCACCAAGGATCGTCTAAACACGATATATCTCCCTCAAAAATTAATACCTGATGAAAGCACTATTTATGACCAGTAAGTGCTGATAAGATTGCGGAAAGTATCAGAGTAATTTTCTCGACTGATTGTATCAATGGATGGTGGTGAAGTCAATAGTTACACTCCTTTGCTATAATTCACCTTTAAAAGAAAAAATTGAATGAATTTAAAATTTTTACAGTACTTTCGCTTATGGTGACTTCGATAAACTCAGTGACTGGTCGTTGAGATTGTGTAGCTATTATTAAGCATATCTCTATCTGCAAAAGATAGTCTCGTTATAAATATCGACAAACTGCCTTACTAATGCTGCTAAATCTTCCCATTTTTCATCCGCAATTAATGTTGCCGAAAAGATAGGACCGCTTATGCCAAAACCGGATGCTCCTGCTTTAATATAGGCTGGCAACGTTTCTAAAGTCACGCCACCGGTAGGCAATAATTTAATCTGTGGGAAAGGCGCCTTTACATTACGAATAAAAGCAGGTCCTAATTGATCAGCGGGGAAAACCTTAACCATATCCGCGCCTGCAGACCAGGCTTCATAAATCTCAGAAGGTGTATATGCACCTGCAAATACAGGAATATTAACTGAGCGACAAACTTTTATTAATTCAGTATCAACATTAGGAGTAACGATGAATCCGGCACCTGCGTTAAGGGCTTTATTCAAATCTTTCAGGTTACATACTGTACCCGCGCCAACATTCATTTTACCGGAAGTTTTTTCATTAATTATTTTTATCGCTTCAGCAAAATCCGGTGAATCTACCGTTACTTCTATGGTAGTTAATCCCCCATGCAAAGCCGCAACAGATAATGGGTCAATGACATCAACTGCCAACCGTCTAAGAATGCCAACTATAGGTAAAGTATTAAATAATTCCCATGAAAAATTCATTATATTGCCCCCCTGCCTGTTATAACTAAACGATGACAATTAACCACCGCAGTTCGCATCACATCAGAAGACACTATTGTTGCCCTGTCACCCATTCCCATATATTCCAACGCAAGCGAGTATGACTGACGATGACCTTCACCGGCACACAACAAAATCGGGTAATCATCTGACATTTTTTTTAATCCGGATAATTCAATACCTATCAAAACTCCCAATAAAAATGACCAGTTTTTTTCTAGTGAAGTATCATACACCTGACGGGCACGAATAGAAAATAATATATGGGTTATCGAATCTTCCAATGACGAATCAATACCTGCGCGCAACGCATCCGGAATAATCTCCACTTTTTCAACTGGCAAAGAATGGCGTAAAACGCTATTTTTACTTAATACCGATAATAATTCGCCAGTAATATGTGACTGAAAATCAACAATTTCATCGTCTTTAATTACAACATGTTTTGAATGAGTACCCGGCAATATTAATACAGATTTCTGCCTGAAATCCTGATACTCAGAATCCTGCAAAATTCCAATAATTTCGGTCTCTTCACCACGCAAAATATCATGAATAGTAGCCAAACCGGATATAAGCATTACCGGGTTAGGAGTAAGGTTTTTCGCAAGAATCACTGGTTCCAAATCATCAATACGTAATCCGTTGCCATCTAGATTAACCGGTAACTCAGCATAAGGAACCATTTTCCAACCGATTGTTGACCCAACCATACCAGACAAAACTATCGGCACACCTGCCAAAGAACGCGACACGCTTTTCTGTAATGTCCGAATCATATCGGTAAGTTCCGCGTTGAATAATCCGGCACGTTCTTCCTCATTCTTTGCCCGGGAAGCAATTATCTGCACCCCCTGGTCTGACTCTATACCATCAATTATCTTACCGTTTTCAACTTTTACTAAACGCAAACGACAACGCGAAGTACCCCAGTCGCAACTAAGCAAAAAAATTGATTTCAACTCACTCAAAATTTTATATTCCCCCTGATTATATGAATAAATCTTATTGTTATGTTATGCAAATGTCAATATTTCATTAAAAATTTTTATAATAAACTTATAAAGTAAAAAAAAACGGGCAATCACAAATGATTGCCCGTTCAGGATATTTAAACATCCAAGTTATATCAATTATTAACCAGGTTGAATTTCACTTAATACCACATCATCAATCCATACTGTATCAGAACGATAATATCCCTGCATTACCCAACCATAATCAAGACGGGTATAATTGCATCCGGCACTTGTTCCAACTGGTTTAACAACAAAATTCATGATTGGATCATATGTCTGTGAATGAACATTGCAATCAACAGATACCCATTTATTACTGGTTCTGCTGTCTGTCCACCATGTATATTGTGGTAATCTGCCACTATAACTTTGTGTTATATACTGTGGGAACTCCCAATTGCTATTGAATTGCCGATAAAGCCCAATATATGGCCCAAAACTTAAAGCACCTTGATTACCAGCATTATTAATCGTCTCTGAAACCATTTTAATTCTGAAACTACATAAAGTAGTCACCGGACGAACCTTAGCGGGATCGCTATTTGTAATCTCCATTACACGCTTGGCATAACCATTATTATTACTGTCAAAACTGCCGTTAAAACGCAAATCCCATCCGCCACTGTAACCATAATTATTATCAGTTACTCTGAATTGACATACTTTATTAGATGCACTTTCAGCGACTACTGATACTGCACCGGTTGTACCAGCACCACCACCAGCACCCCAACCCGGACTTAAGGGAACCAAACCATCCTCAAAATCTAAGACATGAAGCGGATTTAGCCTATCCGGAAAAGTGCCGGATATAAAGGTTGGAGAGTTCCATGTGCCGGCTTTCACAGCAACGTGACCATCAACATAACTGGCAATTAATGAACCTGAATGGCGAAAATCATAATCAGTAATCCAGGTAGCAATATTTGGGTATTTTGTAGTATTTAACGGATCCGCACTGACAGTTAAACCATCAAAAGTCAATGGCTTGGTGGTGGGGTCGTTAAAAGTGCCCATAGATAAACCACAAACGCTACCATTAACGGCATAACCGTTAACAACAGATTTGCCCGCGGTCGGACAAATCAACACACCCGGGTCAATCTTAACATCCTGCCAAAATGACATTGCCTGTGGTAATGTCTCTTCATGATCCTGTGCATACATTGCTACCGTTGCGGCAATTTGTCGTTGATTACTGGTACATGTCGTTTGTCGCGCTTTTTCACGAGCACGCGCAAATACAGGGAAAAGAATTGCGGCTAGTATAGCAATAATCGCTATCACGACCAACAACTCTATCAGGGTGAAACCCCGACGAATAAATTGTTTTCACAGTCATCCCATAGGCCCTATTATTTCAAAAGTAATATTTTTACTATAACTATTTACCTTCAACCAACACGATTTGTAAAATTTGAATAAAACGGATTCATCAGGTACATTATTATTAGAATAAAACAAGGAGACCAATGATGAATCCGTCAAAAGATAGTATGTCTATCCTTCAGCAGGTTGTCAAATTGATTCCGCCACAATTAATAGACAAATTAGCTGATAAACATGGTGTAACCGAAAAAAGCCGTAGTTTTTCACCAGTCAGTCATGTAATAACAATGCTCTATACACAATTATCACATGCATTAAGTTTAAATGATGTTTGTGATTCTCTTCAAAATCACCATGGTACCTTAAGCCAGATAAGGAATGCAACTCCTCCAAGCAAAAATGGCTTGTCTAATGCTAATAAAGTGAGAAATGCTGACATGGCTGAAGAGTTATTCTGGTCAGTATTAAA
>CAZNLA010000154.1:0-10958 GCA_964573385.1 uncultured bacterium | reverse complement strand
CACCCCGCGTCCTTTTATGCGTTACCCCGGTGATACCAACCGCATGGCAATAAAGTTTATGGATGAAATATATGCGTATATCAAAGAACTTGACCCGGAAGCGGTGATGGGTGGCGAAGGCACTACCTTTGATGGACCGGTTAATCTGCCGTCCATACACACCAATCCTATTCGTTCGGCAGATGGCATGGGCCCGCGCGATTTTATGTTGGAATTGAATAAATGGACTAAAAATAAACGCATCGTTATTGACCAGGCACCGGCATTCTCAGTCGCCAGTGGTATGATAAAAGAGATTAACGCACCGGAAATGCAACAGAAAAATCGTTACCTGACAAAACTGCTGAAAGAAAAGGGCGGTTCACGCGCATTTGTCTGTCTGCCCGGTGAATTATCAATACTTGAAAGCGAAAACCTGTTAATTGTTCCATCACTTAGCGAGACCGGTTCAAAATTATTCCCGGACTTTAAACTATCAGCACCTTGGGATAATATCAGCAAATTAATAGAAGAAACCGATGGCAGCCAAATTAACCGGGACCCGGACGGCATATTCCGGTCGGTACCCCCCGGCATTTATAAGATGGTATAGCAAGATTTTGCGTCTGCAAATATAATAATGCTTCGGTAGAGACGCAAGATTTTGCGTCTCTACTTTTTTCAAAATTTTCGCTTTCAAAAGAGAAATATGCTTAAAAAGGTCGCTGATCAGTCTGTCGAAGCGACCATTATTAAGCAATATTCTTTTGAAATCGAAAATCTCTTTTTTTATTTGATTCATTTTTTGTTAACATTTAGTTAAATCGGTTTATTTTTTAGAAAAAGACTATGTTTTTTACGGCGATTTTAGTTATAATACCCGCAGATATTTTTATGAAAAGGTTGGATAACCTGTTATGAATGAATATGCAATGCCAGAAGCATGGCATTATCCTATTTCGCTTGCCGGTGCAAAGTCTGCATTGGCGGATGAATGTTATGAAACATCGCGACGTATAGCCAATAAATTATTGAATGATAAACAACCTGAAAATGAGCGAAATGCGATAAAAACTGTTTTGCATGATGCCCTGGCACATCTGGGTGATTTGCCCGCAGCAATGGCTACACTGGAAGATGCCGGTGATGATATTGAAGTATTAATGCGTCGTTATGATGATTTCTCCCGGGCGTCCGGGTATAACTTTTATCGTTCTTCTACGGAAAAAGATAATGGTTTTACGTATGAAGATTTTAAGGAAAACCTTGTTAAACGCCGTATTGACGCGATAAACGCGTTATTAAATGCTGATATTGATGAGAATATAGCGGTTAAAGTAATAAGCATTATCAAAAGAACCGCAGGCGACGCGGAACGCAGGATAGACGCGGATATTGACGCGTTGGAAGAGTTTACCCGGCGTTGGCCGGTAAAACCGGTGCAAGCAAAACTACCGGTACCAGTAAAATTATCTGGTAGTATTAATATTGCGGATAAATCGTTTACAGATATTACTGTAACCCTGGGTATAGAAGAATCTGCGTCAAATATTCACCCATCAGATATAATCGCGTGCGGATGCGGGATAAATTCACCGACGATTGGTGTTATTACTACGTTATCAGCACCATTGAATGCAGATGGAACTTTTTCTATTTCCGGTGAGTCAGTTCCGGGGGTAGGATTCATTGCAGTTACCATTCCCGGTATTGATGGTGTCCCCACCAGATTCCTTGCCCGCAATATTTGTGTGGATGGTTCGCCAATTGCGGATGTCGAATTAGAGTTTACTGAATGGCATAGCGCTAAAGCAGCAGATAAATCAGATAATTTGCCGGATGTTATAGAATTAAATGGACGCAAATGGCATAAACAAAGCGCGGAAGTTTTAACAAATCCTTTCTGGCACAATTTTCCACAGCAGGATTTGCACCTTGATTGGACTGCACCCGTTGCTGATGTTGATACCATGGTATGGAATGAAGAATTAGGCGCAATAACACATAATCGTGATGCCCAGGGACGTGTTTTGTTCTTCACCGATTTACCACAGAAATCTACCAGAGTTTTTGGCTGGTATTTTGCCGAAGATAAACCAGATAATTTAATCAAACAAAAAACAATGCTGACTGTTGATACCCATGGAACTACTGCGGTAATAGATACCGGGTTTAGCAGGTTTTGCATTCCATGGGGTAGCGCAATTGATGCCGCGGCACCTGTTTTGGCGGTAATGGGTCCGGATAAAGTGTGGCGTGGCGAAGGACGTTGGCAAATACCTGCCGGCACCGCAGTTAATAGAACAACCACGTTATTGTTTGACAGTCCTTTAGAAATTGTAATTGAAATATCGTACCTGTTTTCTACCCGCGAAAGATGTTCGTTTACCCTTACTGCCCATGCCGGCGAAGAATATTTATTGGTTAGTGAAAGCGGAGAGGCGATACCGGACGCGATGATGGTGATGGGTATGGAAGATTTCCGTGGTGGCCGTGGATATTTGCACTGGACAGCAGAAGGGGAAACACCGCATTGGCACGACCTTGTTGACACGGATAAAGAACTGGCCAGATTACAGGATAGTGTACCATGGTGGATTCCCCCGGCGGGATTTGGCTGGGCAGCATCACCGGATGGATTGGACAATCATGACCAGGTGTCAGTATTCACCCGTAATCGTGGACAGTGGATTGACCATGCGTTTGCTGCCATTGCTGCTGGTCCTCCACCCGGTGGGCACGAATTGGATTGGCCTTACCCCGAAATGGTGGGGTCGACAATATCGATGATAACCGTAAACAGCACCGCAAATGGCAAGTTGGAAATACGATTTCCCCGTTTTGCCGGCGAACGTCATTGGGGATTATTGGTTTCTGATTTTGCACGCGGTGATGGACCACGAAAAGAGATATATCAGGTTCGTCATAAAACCTCTTTCCCGCGAATAGATGAAATGCGAAAATGGAAACTTGACGAATCGGACCGCGGTCACCGTCCTTGTTTGTTGGCAGAACGTGATAAATTACCGGAAATTCGTGAGAGAATAAAAGACCCGGCAATGGCGCCGTTATGGGATAAAGTAGCATCGCCGATTTGGGAACAGGTGCGTACCGGAAAAAATACCAGTAGTTCAGAAACTTTATTCTTCCTTGTCACCGGTGATCCGGCGACAGGTTGGCGTATTGCCCGCCAATTATCCACCAGAATGCCGGCACAATTGCGTGGTTTGTTGTTATCGCGGGAGAATAATGATGTATGGTCACCGGTAGGCGGCAGATGCTGGGCACCACAAGCAGAAGCCTACGATGCCATTGTCAGCAGTGGCGCGTTCAGTGATGAACAGGAACGTGAATTGCGCGCCTGTTTGTTGATGGCAGGTGAAATGTTCCTGAGTCCGGATATGATGAACTGGCGTTATGGCGGCAGAAACGCCAATTTTGAAGCGGACCGGGTAGACGCGGTTGGCACAATTGGCTTATGTTTCCCGGATAATCCGACTGCCGAAGAAATGGTTAGCCATGCAGTTACCCAACTGGGTGCGGCGATTGGTATATATTGTACCCCGGGCAGCGGTAAATGGTATGAAAATCCGGCTTGTTATTATCTGCAGTCTTTGCGTTGTCGCATGTTGCTGGCAAGCCATCTGGCCGAACGAGGTCGGCTTGATTTAATGTCTATCCCAAGAATAACAGAGTTTGTCGGGTGGTTGATAAATGTTGTTACACCACGCCTACCAGCATCGTATGCTATTATGCGTGACGGGTGCAGTTATGATGAATATAGCGAATTACAACGTGTTCGTCGTTTAATACCGGTGGGTGACCACGCTCATCTTGGCCCGTGGATTCCGGAAATAGCGGCTATTATAGGCCGATGGTTGCGGAATGCAGAACCGGAACTGGCGAACGCGTTATTGTGGGCATGGCAGGAAGGTGGTATGGATGGGGCATACCATGGCAGTATACCAACCCTAATTGCGCAATTAACCCCGGATGATATTGCGCCAGCAACAAAACCGAATTTACCCAGTAAGCGTCTGGAAGGTTTCGGTGGAGTATTCCGCGGTAAAACAGGGCAGGCAGATGAGTTTATGCTGATGGCAAAGTTAGGCCCCGGTGGATATAGGTATCATCGCAGCGAAGGCTCATTTATTCTGGTAGCAGATGGTAAACCACTAGTTTATGATGGCGGAGAAGCAGGTGACACCTGGCGACACAGCACTATCAGTTATCATACTTCCCGAATGCCACCAGCACCCGGACGTATTGAAAAATTTGCCACTTTACCCGCGGTTGATTACCAACAAGGTGCATTTCCCATAGTCCTTAAACCCAGTGACCCAATTTTCCTCAGTGATATTTGCGAACATCAATTGGTGGAAGAAGCCCATCGCCGCGCGCGCATTCAACGACCCGCAGCAGCACGTGCATGGTTATGGGTGAAAGATGATTATGTGATGGTGTGGGATAGATTGGATATCGAAGAAGATATTACCCACCAGTGGCATTTACAGGTAATGGCACATGATGAGACCGGCGACCTGGCAACCGGCCTGTTATTCCGTGGCAGATTCGGCACTGACATGCAATTGTTATTACCAGCAGGTGGTGACAGACCATGGCGGGTAGAGCATTTGCCAATGCACGAATATTATCGCAAGGCCGCAGATACGGTCGCTCAACGGCATCTTTCTGTAGATTGCCAGGGAGCAACCGACTGGTTGGCAGTATTGCGGCCATTACCACCCGGCGCGCAACCGTTGACAGCAACACCAATTACCGCCATAGGTCGTACAGTAGGTGCAGTAATAAGTGGCCATGATATCGATGATCGCGTAATAATGGGACGTATACCAGTTTCGGTAAGCGATGCTGTATGGTCATTCGCCGGTTGTGCCGGTGCCGCAATCATACGTAGCGACAGCACAAAATTAATTCTACTGGGACCCGGCAGAATACAGGTTGGCGACGCGATATTAGAAAGTGATGGCCCGGCGGTTGAACTGTGCATTGGTGCAGGTGAACCTTCATTGTATGTCGATGGTGAAGGTGTTGTAGTTGCATCAGTAGCAGGGAAAAATATTGTGTAAAGGAATATAGTTCGTTAGTAACGAAATCCATATAAAAATCGATTTCAACTGATTTTGTACGTAATTCATATTTATAATAATCATGGTATTAACAATGATTTTGACTCCGTTAGGAGTCGGATGTTTATAGAAATGGCTTCAAAATAGATGTTACGACCCCAGAGTGGGTCGGATGTAAGGTGACAGCAACGGTATTGATAAATAAAAAATTGCTGGTAATTACATCCGACCCACTCTGGGGTCGATTAACTTATATTGAAACAAGTTCTATAAATATCTGACCCCATCCGGGGTCAAAGCTATTTTGATATATATATGTATAAAGGTGTGGCTTACAACTGGGGTTACTCATAAAAATGCCTTTACAAGGCATAAATTACTCTTAAAAAACTGAAAACTTGAACAATTTATTTGGGTTTGGTTTTGCTATTGGCTCTAAAGTTTGTCCGGAAATATCATAAATTTATTCCGGACAATATTAATTTATTCGCATTTATTTTCTGATAAAGGTGCCTGCACCCCATGTGCTATCCGGGGTTCGCCAGTCGGCTTGCCACCATAATTTGTCTCCCTGAAAACCTTTGTAATCATCATCTAAATCGTTAACGACCACGTTTAGCCGAATAGCATTCCATTCTTTCCCGGCTTTTTCATTTATATATGATATGGGAATTGCTATTTCTGTGTTATGTCCGGTGGGGGTAGTGACACATATCGCTTTTGTCCCGGTGGGCAGTTTATCAGCATTATACGGTAATCTGGTTTCGCTATTTTGTGATGGACTCATCGCAATCAGTAATATATCCTGAAATTCTTTGCCTTGTCCAAATAGTCGTTTTTCTTCCGGTCGCGCGTCTATTCGCACCTCTATCCCATCCTGAAACCATGGGTCTTTTGTTGGCAAACTGTTCAGATAATCATCTGTGGTTTTAATGGCGATGTAAAAGAAATTATTGTCGTATTTGCAATCGAATTGATATGATAAATCTGCCGGTCCCTTCCATGCGGTCGCGTTGATGTTGTTTATTGGCGCATTAACAGCAACAGGTAGTTTCGTCCATTCTTTTAATTCGCCATCTACAACCACTGGATTTTTTGTCGCATAACATGGATTTTGTTCTTTTTGTGCGTGAATATTAATTTTTCGGGTGATTTTTTTGCCATTAATACTTGTAGATATTGTAGATTGTCCTGTTGATTTTGGTCGTATTTCATTGGTTGTATTATCAATTACCACTTTATTATTTGATATTTTAAAATCAGCATTGGCATCAGTTAATCTAAACCAGTTATCATAAATATTTTCTGTGACCACATGCACCGGGCGTGTAAGATTAATTTCGTCACTGTATTCCGCATCTGAATCCATATCATTTATTTCAACACTGGTTAGTTTTGGTGTTTTTGTGCGCAACATAAAATAAAGTCCGGCACGTAAACGACGGGTGCAGTCAAATTTTTCATGACCATGATTATGGCCGGTGTAAAAAGCGATATTTTCATTGGGTGTAAAACCACGGGCAACCAATTTCTGATACCCGGCAAATGTATCTTTGTAAATAAAATCATACTCGCGTGAACCGGCATCCAACCATAACTTCACTTTGGGCATAGGAAGTGTCTTGTTATAAAGTATCTCCGCAAACTCTTTGCCGACATATGGTGCTCTGAAGGGTGCCGATTGGCATATTCCCATACCAAATGTTTCCGGGTGCATATAAGTCATCCAAAAAGAACCGGCACCACCCGCGGAAAAACCGGTAACACCAGTATAGGCGGGTTCTGGTTTGGTGCGATAACTGTTATCTATCATTGGTTTTATTGTTTGTGACAGGTATTGGTAGTAACCTTCTGATTTTGTTACATAAACTTTATCAACAGGTAAATCTTTTGACGTTGAACCTTCTGAATTACCTTGCCTATAGGTTTGACCGGTTATGCAGTAATCTGTACCGCGGTTACCAGGTATATTTTTCCCGTTTGCATCTTTGGAATTATGTATCGCCACAAAGATTACAGGATCAATAACGCCTTCGTGGACTAATTGGTCAGCAACCATTTCATATGCAATGGTGTCGCGCATGCCATTTTGCTGGGTTAAAAAAGCTGATTCACCATCCAATATGTAAAAAACCGGATATCGTCTGTCAGTAGCATTATAACCGGCAGGCAGACATATAGTAACCGCATGTGGTCCACTGGATTTGCCGCCGTCATCAATTGCCGGCATGAATATATAACGTGAATTGTTCTTCGATAAATCCGGCGAAGGGGCAGGGATATCGGCGGAATACGCAAAACCAGCAATTAATACCAGTAAAATAATCAGAATGCGACAAGGCATGATAAAACTCCTTACCTGGGAAATTGAATGGGGAACAAATATATTATAGCAAATACAGATGTTGAAAGTTGCAGGATATGATGAAAGAAAAAGATAAATATGCTAAACAATTGTCAAAGTGACCAGAAGTGAAAGATTTGTAATGAATAAATGTTTCATATTAAAAAATCAGAATAAATATATTTTTTTTACAATCTCGCTGAATAAATGTACTACTTGTATCGAATAGCCATACAAAGGTATAATAAAGTTGTCAATATTTAGAATCTTAATAGATTAAATGGGGGAGAAAGGAAAATTTATGTGTGGTATTGTTGGTTATGTCGGTGATAAAAATGCAACCCGAATATTAATAGACGGGTTAAGTAAATTGGAATATCGTGGTTATGACTCTGCCGGAGTAGCCATATATGCTGAAGGTGAAATTTCAGTTACACGTCGGCAGGGAAAATTAAAAAGACTTGCGGATGAATTAGAAATAAACCCGGTTAGTGGAAATTTAGGAATAGGTCATACCCGGTGGGCGACACATGGCGCACCAAATGATGATAACGCGCATCCCCATACAGATTGTACCGGAGCAATTACTGTGGTACATAATGGAATTATTGAGAATTACCTGCCACTGCGGGAAAAACTGCAGTCTGAAGGTCATAAATTTACTTCGGAAACAGATACAGAGGTTATGGCTCACCTTATAGAGACCAATTATAAAGGTAATTTCTATGAGGCGGTGCGACAATCATTATTAATGGTTGAAGGTTCTTACGCATTGGTTGCAATCCATAAAAATCATCCTGACAGAATTATTGTGGCACGTTTGCACAGTCCATTAATTGTTGGGCATGGTGATGGTGAAAACTTTGTCGCATCTGACGTACCCGCTATTTTAGCGTATACCCGCAAGGTAACTTATTTAAATAATGGTGAAATTGCTGAATTAACTAAAAACGAGATAAAACTGACAAAACTGGATGGCAGTCCGGCAGAGATTAAAATATCCATAGTGCAATGGGATGCTCAGGCAGCAGAAAAAAGTGGTTATAAACATTACATGCTGAAAGAGATATTTGAGCAACCGGTAGCATTAACCGAGACATTGCGTGGTAGGATGAATGAACGCCGCAATGGGGTTGTTTTACCAGGTTTTCATATGACGGATGAAGAGATAACCGCAATCACAAAGATTGTTATAATTGCCTGTGGCACCGCGTATCATGCCGGTATGGTGGGTAAGTATGCAATAGAAAAGTTATCAAGAATATCTGTTGAGGTTGATGTAGCGTCAGAACAGCGATATCGCGACCCAATTATTGATAAGAATACTCTGGCGATTATCATCAGTCAGTCCGGCGAAACGGCGGATACCCTGGCAGCATTGCATGAAGCAAAATCAAAAGGCGCACACATTTTATCAATTACAAATGTGTTGGGCCGTTCTGTCGACCGCGAGTCACATAGCGTATTGTATACATATGCCGGGCCGGAAATTGCGGTTGCCAGTACCAAAGCATATACCACCCAGGCAATGCTTATGAGCCTAATAGCATTGTATCTGGCAGAAAAACGCGGACAGATTAACAAAGAAAAAGCCGCTGCATTGATTGAAGCTATGCAGCATTTACCTGACCAGATGAAACAGGCTACAGAACGTTTAGCTATAATTCAAAAATATTCCGGTAAGTTTTACGGTGTTCACAGCATGCTGTACCTGGGCAGAGGCAGCAATTTCCCCACCGCACTGGAAGGCGCATTAAAATTAAAAGAAATCAGTTATATCCATGCTGAAGGGTATGCCGCAGGCGAAATGAAGCATGGTCCAATCGCTTTGATTACCCCACAATGTCCTACCGTGGCAATTGTAATGCCGGGTGGGGTATACGAAAAAATGTTGAGCAATATAAAGGAAGTGAAAGCGCGGTTGGGGCATGTTATCGCTGTGGCGGTTGATGATGACCTTGAAATCGAGAAATACGCCGACGATGTAATCCGCGTGCCACGAACTGATGAAATATTATCACCAATTCTGGCGGTGGCACCTTTGCAATTGCTGGCATATTATTGTGCTGATTATCTGGGATTTGATGTAGACCAACCAAGAAACCTGGCAAAATCGGTTACAGTAGAATAGATTCTGATATTAGCAGAAAATAACAGAACATTCTCTTTTACAGAGAAATATGCTTAGAAAGGTCGCTTCGACAGGCTCAGCGACCGGTCACTGAGCCTGTCGAAGTGACCTTTACTGATATAATTAATATGAAATTTATAATAAAAGGAAATAAATAAATGACACGAGCAGATGGCCGACGCGATAACGAATTGCGCGTATTACAACTTGATAGCGGTATAATGAAACATGCTGAAGGTTCTTGTATGATTTGGTTGGGTGAAACACAGGTGTTATGTACCGCCAGTGTAGAGGACCGCGTTCCACCATTTTTAAAAGGCAGTGGTAATGGTTGGGTGACAGCAGAATACAGTATGTTGCCAAGGGCCACCAACACCCGTCAGCAACGTGAAGTGACCAAAGGCAGTCCAAGTGGCAGGTCAATGGAGATTCAACGCCTCATCGGTCGTGCGTTACGTTCAGTTATCGATACCAGTGCGTTGGGTGAACGTTCTATTACTCTTGATTGCGATGTTATATCTGCTGATGGCGGAACACGAACCGCTTCTATCACCGGTGCGTATGTTGCATTACACCAGGCATTAGTCTGGATGCGCAACTGCGGAAAATTACATGGTGATAAATTGCCGTTATTCGATACTATTGCCGCTATCAGCGTAGGTATTATTGATGGATTGCCAATGTTGGATTTATGTTACAGCGAAGACAGTCGTGCCGCAGTTGACATGAATGTGGTTATGACCGGTGGTGGTAAACTGATTGAAATCCAGGGAACTGCGGAAGGGTTGCCATTTAGCCGTTCAGAGATGAACACCATGCTGGATTTAGCTGAAGGCGGGATAAAAGAGATAACCGTGGAACAGAAAAAGGTATTAGCCATTTAGTAACAAAATCTGTAAAAAAAGTCAACATTGCCGATTGTAACTTTTATAAAGGTCACTTCGACAGGCTCAGTGACCATAATTTCCATCGGTCACTGAGCTTGTCGAAGTGACCACATCTAAAAATAAAAACTTTACCAATTTTTTGGTGTTAGGATAAGATATTATGCGTTGGCCCTGGCAAAAAATTGAATTGTCCCGGGCAGAAATTGGCGCGCTGGGTGAACGTCATGCGGCGCGCATGTTGCGCGCTAAAGGTTACCGATTAGTTGAAGCAAATGCCCGGGTTACAAATGGAGAAATAGATTTAATTTGCAGTCGCGGAAAAATGCTTATTTTTGTTGAAGTACGCACCCGAACCAGCGAAAATTTTATATCACCGGGCGAATCTGTTAATCAACAAAAACGTGAAAGAATAATTCGGGCTGCAAATAAATATTTAAGGATGAAAAAAATTGATGAAACGCCAATTCAATATGATGTTGTAGAGGTTATTGCGTCAAAGTATGGTAAAATTATTGATATAAGGCATA
>CAZNLA010000153.1:0-11131 GCA_964573385.1 uncultured bacterium | reverse complement strand
AATGACGATAGGCATAATCAGCTACTGATGAAACTATATTAGGCGCACTTCCTGCTGCCTGGCCATCGGCAATTAATCCGGCTTTTGTCGGGTCGGTCATAAATGATAATGGTAAACCACCCCAATAACTTGCGTAAATATAGCCGTTTGTAACGCTTTTTCCTGCTGATGGGCAAACCAACACACCCGGGTCAATATTTATCCCCGACCACATTTCGTTGGCTATGGGTAAAGTCTGGTTATGGTCCTGGGCATACATTTGCATGGATACCACAATTTGCCGTTGATTATTGGTACAGGTAGTCTGTCGTGCTTTTTCCCGGGCGCGGGCAAAGACCGGAAACAATATGGCGGCAAGGATTGCAATAATGGCAATCACTACCAGTAATTCAATAAGAGTAAATCCTCTTTGTTTCATAATAATTTTCCTTTTAATAAATAATGTGGAGTATATTTATACGCCACAAATATTGAAATGTTACGGAATTGCTTCCCACCAGAATGCCTGAAGTTCTGCTCTGTTTGGATTATTCCAACCGGCATCATTGTAGTCTTTTAAAGATATCTTTACTGAATCGGCAGTGCCAATTATAAAGATGCTTTCTTTTAACAATGAACCGGCATTGTATCCCAGGCTTTTTCGTAGGTCAGGGTTCATACCATAATCTAATGTTTGAACATTAGTGCCATTAGTAATAAATACTGAAAGGTCGCCGCCACCGCGGGTGTTGCCTGTTGACGCACCCCAGTTGATATGTAGTTTGGCAAATTTAACAGTTGCTGGTTTGGTTAAAGTAAGTGTTACAGCATTCGTGTCAGCAAATCCTGTTGGATAAACAAGATAACGCCATGTGGAACCGGAGTTATTCCAGTTCGCCAATCCTGCCGCAGTGAAATTAAGTCCTGCTACAGGATAATTGCGCGCTCCACCTGCACCTGCAAGTACTGCTGTATATCCGGTGGCAGTAGTGGTACGAACAGCAGGATTACTAATACCTGAAGTTCCAACTGTATCATAAAATCCTCCGCCATATAAAAAATTGGTAGCTGAAACGGCTGGAAGTGATATATATTGCGGACCAGATTGTGGAATATCTGTTGTTGATACATATTGACTGGTGTATGGTTCTTTTGACCCATGAGCATTATTAATAAGTTTGGCAAATGCTGTCAAACCGGATTGAGAGTCAGTTTTAATAAAAGCAACATGGCCATCAAGGAACGACGCGATGGTTCCGCGACTGTGGGCGTTTGTATTGAAATATTGTTGCAGAAAACGTTGAGCATCGCCAGCAACTACAACATCAGCAGTGCCGGATCCATTATCACATGCCTGCAGGTCAGATGCCACTGTAGCGGTAAGATAATTATATGCGGATTCTCCGGTAAGTAAAACATTACTTGCGTCGGTATATTCACCAATGGATGAACCGGCAAGATGAGAACCGGCGTTATAAATGTAACTGGTATTATCGGCAATGGCTTGTGATGGGCACTGGAATACTTTCTTGTCATTTACGCCAATCGCTTTCATCCAACCATCTGCTAATGGAAGGGTTTCTTCATGGTCTTGCGCATACATCTGGAAAGACGCGGCAAGTTGTCGTTGATTGCTGGTGCAGGTTGTCTGGTGTGCCTTTTCCCGCGCTTTGGCAAAAACCGGGAACATTATGGCGGCTAGAATAGCAATAATTGCTATTACAACCAGTAACTCGATGAGTGTAAAACCTTTTTTTGTCTTAAACATTTGATTACCCCTGCTTAAAATTAAACATAAGATAAGTTTAAAGCAAAGTTATTGTAATAACAAGGTAATATCATTCTAAAATCATGGTAAAATCCTACCATATTAAATATTTAAATTATTGCTTCGCTATATCAGTTAAATCAATGATTTAAATTATTATTTCTGACAATTCATGCACATTATTACGATAATACCCCGGTGTCATCCCGGTAAGTTTATGAAAAACTTTACCGAAATAACTACCATCCTGAAAACCGCAACGCAAGCTTATCTCCTGTAATGGTAACAAGGTGTGACGCAGGTAGAACAAGGCATGTTTTAATCTTATCTGATTTATATATTGCCCGGGAGAGTATCCGGTATCATCTTTAAATAATCTAAAGAAATGTGTTTGAGATATCTTCGCGATTTTTGCCAGGTCAGCGATACTAATCTCGTCAGATATATGCTGGTTTATATAATGAATAGCCTGTTTAATACCGGAATGTGTAATTAATACCCCCGGCAACATTGTTTTTCGTATGGTCATCATTAAGCGATATAACCATTCCGCACTATCTTCAGCACAACTAAATTCCTGTAGGTATACCTTTCGGCATATCTCCTCACAAAGTTGTATCACAGGATGTTCTATAGTGAAATCTATCACCGGTCCATGCTCTTCAGCAATAAGATGAAGTTGCCGTATAATATCATTACCATTAAAAGTAATAAAAATAAACTCCCACGATTCAGAATCCGCCGGTAAATAATATCTGTGGTCATCAGGAACTTCTAATATAAATGCCTTACCACTGGTTAACTCATACCGTTCACCCGCATGTTCCAACATACCTTTTCCGGATAATGTATATTGTAACATGCCAATAGGTCCACCCCGGTTTAACCCACTCCATGAATATTCAGACGAAGTCTTAATTTCCCAACCAACACAAATTAAGTTCGGCAAACTATCATGTCTGCGATTGAAAAAACTGCTATAATAATGGTCGCCATACCCGGGCCCAAACGGCAATGAAATCAAACTTCTACCCCTTGCGTAATATCACATACCATTTTACTCTTCTATCCTTTCATTAACAATAAAGATTGGTGGTGAGGGGGGATATATAAAGAATGCTAACAAGTTAATGTGCCTATTGATAAGCAGAATTATTATCAAAATAAGAGATTTAATACAAAAAGCATTTTTAATCACCACTGATATTTTTTAAATATTTAAATATTTATTATTAAAATCTGGGAACTTTTTTTAGGAAAATATATACAATTAAATTAAGAGATTTAAATATTGTTTATTTAGCAATCATAATGATTGTTAAGAGTTTTCTTGATTAAAGAGACAGCAAAGGAGTCAAATGTGAAAAAAGGCAATCAGAGTCATGAATCGAACAATGGTAAAAATCGTTCTGATGGGTTTATACCAGGCTTGAAAAGAAAAGTATCATTAATTCTTTTTCAGGTAGTATGCAGAATAGTTTTGGGTATAGGACTCATTATTATGTCAGGTTGTGGTGGTGGCAATAGCGGTACAGTAGTCACCCAACGACAGACACTGAACGATGTACAACTTGAACAAATAAGAATTATTGGCAGCAATATTTCTAACCAGGTGCAGTTGGATATGCAGTCTTCATCAGATGCAGATGCGTATGCTAAAGCAGCACAATCAGCTAAAAATTTAACGGGTGTAAATCAGGCTATTGCCGGTCCGAATTCGCTGACTGTTTTATATACAAATGGAGCTATAGATCAGTGGATTACCCCAACACCACCACGTGAGCCTGTCGATTTTCAGAAACGTATGAGTAGTGCTTTAAGTGGAATGACACGTAGCCGTTCAACTACATCTCCCATTGGAAAATCGATATGGATAAATCCTTTTGATGATCAGCCTGGTGAGTGGTTTCAGAAAGGCGCGGCATTGAATAGCAGTTATCGTCAGGTGTTAGAACTCTGTGGTTACCAACATAAGGAAATGTTGAATAGTGATGCCGGGGTAGAGTTTTTCGCGAATAACCTATCTGAATATGGAACTATCGTATTGATGACACATGGTGGTTTGATTCCTGCTGACATCGATGCAACTTCACAATATACAATTTTTGCAACCGGAACTAAAATATCTGTAGAGAATGACCAGTTATATGCAAGTGACTTAATGCGGCAATCAGGTGAATCATGTCCTGAGATTGTCCATTGTAACGTTGATTATGATGGTTCTTTTGAAGGTCGTTATGGTATAACGCCGGAATTTTTCCGCAGACATTATAACACCTCATCTCATATGTTCAATAAAGCGTTTCTTATTACAAATGCATGTCATAGCCTGCAAATTCAGGATATGTCGACTGCATTACAGAACTGTGGAATATATGCGTATGCTGGTTGGAATGAAAGTGATTCTTATGGTTGGTATCGTAACCTGGAATTGCTGACACTGATGGCTGCCGGGTCGAAATTAGGTGATGCTTATGCGCTTATGGAGGCAGGTGGATTAACATCTGACGCGGGAAATGTTGCTAAGTTAGTTTTTGAACCGGCAAATCATAGTGATTATTATCTGCGTGCCGCAGGTGGCCAATCACCGTTGATATCAATTTCAACGCCAACAAATAATACCAGCACTTCTGAACGTATCCTGTTGGTTCAGGGACGCATTACAAATTATGATAGTTATACTTCTGCAAAGGTATCATTAAACGGTGTACCAGGTAAATTAGACCTTGATGCTTATGGTAACTTCTCTCATGAGGTGGTTATTAAGCGTGGAGTAAATACCATTGTAGTGATGTCTACTAACCAATCCGGGAGTTCTTCAAAGGTAATGATCATAAATGGTACCATGGCAGCGCAAGCATTGTGGACCGAGTTAAACTGGTCTACTGATGATACTGATGTAGACCTGCATTTGTTACGTCCGAATGGAATAATCAGCAACTCTTATGATGATTGCTCTTACTTTAATACAAATCCTGATTGGGGAATTTCCGGTTATTCAGATGATAATCCCAGTCTTGATGTTGATGATACTGATGGATATGGTCCGGAACATATCACCATGAATAGTGCTACTGCAGGACGTTATATGTTGTTTGTACATTTTTTTAATGAACATGGGCATAATTGGGAATATACGAATGCCCGTTTAGCAATATCGGTTAATGAACAGGCTACTAAATTCTTCGGTCCACAGATACTGATTAATAATTCTGCAGAAAGGACTCATGGTGACTTTTGGTTTGCCTGTTATATCGATTTTCCAAGTGGACAGATAACTCCAATTGACACTGTACAAACAAGAAAAATGATTCAGCAAATTAATTTCCCTGAAAAAAAATCTAAAGTCAGGACCGCTACTAAATAGATGTGAAACAAGTTCACTTCGCATGAAATTTTGGAGTAAAAATGATGTGTATTAAAAGAATGGTATTAGTTCTGTGTTTTCTCATTCTGCTGGTGATGATAGTAGTACCAGGAATGGCAGTAATAGATCAGAAACAGGCTGTGAAAATTATCACACAGCAGTTGGCGAAGGTTCATCAGGATTATGATATTAAAGTTATTCATTGTGATAACCATCTGATGGCGGCGACTGCTGCATTTAGTTATCGTTATGGGAAGCTATATATTTTTGATATCAATGGTATTGCGCCTAAACAGCTATTCTCAGCAGATATTGGTGGTGAACCGGATGTTCAGGTAATGGCAGCAGTGAAACCTATCTCTTCTGATCCAATTATATGCGTTACCGGATCAGGTGGAGGAACAGGTTTATTAATTAAGACCCGTTATCTATTTGCTTGCATGTCAGGTGTATGGAAGAAAATATGGTCTGCTGAAGTGTTTAGCTCGCAGGCGGAAAATCCCGGACATCCGGATATTTCATATGAGAGTGTTACCACTGTGCGTCTTATTAATTTTGAAGATAGTGGAAAAAACGCTCGCGGGCCACTCTATATAGACTGTACAACAATCGACAAGGATATCAGGGAGTCCAATAATCGGATACTGAAACAGGTGACTAAACATAATTACTATTGCTGGAATACAACAAAGAAGATATTTGTTGTTACTAAAATTCCACCTTCGGTTAAAACGAAGCATGTTCAATCCCGGACGCAACTTATGGAAAAGCTTAAACTTATCGCATCAAAAAATGCAACATGGAGAATATTTTCATCAACTATAACCGAATATAATGAACATTTATATGGCATTAGTATTGCTGGTCCACCGGAGAGCGAATCTGAGTGTATAATCTGGCGGTATAATAGTAAAACTGATACATGGGATATGGGGCCTGCTGATATGGGATATTCTGAAGATGATACGGCAGCAGTAAGTGAAAGACAATTAAAACGTTTTTCAAATGATTGGAATATTCCGGTAAAAGTTATGAAAAAGTGGATAGATGACGCATGGAGAATATTTGATAAAAGGAAAGACTGATACCATATAAAATTATTTCTCCCGGTCACCGTATATGTTGAAGTGACCGGGAGAAATAATAATCATCGAATCTGTCGAAGTGACCTTTGTAAAATCCTGACTTTTTTGACAGATTTGCCTGCTAACGGCCTATTCTCCCCGTGCATATTCCAACAAATCGTTAATTTTTTCTTTTTCTGTGTAATCCACCGGGGTTTCAAAAGCAGCCAGCATTCCTTTTTCATCCGGTGTTGGGTTTTTCGTTGCTTTAATTTTCATCTTCATTATGTTCATCAGCAGTTTATTCACCCAATTGAGTTTGTTGTAGTCAAAACCGCCGCGGAAGTAGTAAAATTTTATTATTTTCTGTTCTTCGGGGGTGAAGTTTTTGTTTAACACTTCCGGGATTAGTTCTGGTTTTGACGGTGATGCACCGGTGGCGAAAATGATGATTTTTTTGTTTTTCAGTTTACTGAAATTATTTTTGATTAATGTTACACCGCTTATTCCGGCAGCACACAGAAAACCGCCAAAAATGATGTTGTCATATTTGAGTAAAATATTATAATCCGTAACATTATCCTGACTCATCAGGTCAGCTTGTAATTCTTCCGCAATCCACTCAGCATATTTTTTAGTGAATCCGGACATGGATTTGTAAATTACGATTGTATTCATGAATTGTTACCTCTTCTCAATGCTGTTAAGTATCAGATTACAGGACTTTCCTTAAGGTCACTTCGACAGGCTCAGTGACCGGTCGCTGAGTCTGTCGAAGCGACCATTTTTAAGCGAATTTCTCTTTGAAAGCGAAAGTCCTGGTATTACTTCATTGCCTTGTTCAACGCCCGCAATTGTTGCAGGCATGGTTCTTCCAACAGACCGGATTCCTGTATTGGTAAATCCCAGGTGATGGCACCGCCATTGTCAATAATCTCTTTGGTTTTATTTACTACAAATTCGGTGGTATAACGCGGTTCGCCGGCTCCCCACCATTTGGCAAGATAGGATAGGATTTGGAATTGTGCTTGTTCGATAAATTGCCCCGGGCAAACGGC
Organism: uncultured bacterium; assembly: GCA_964573385.1. Taxonomy (GTDB): domain Bacteria; phylum Armatimonadota; class Hebobacteria; order CAIYQO01; family CAIYQO01; genus JBAXQQ01. The sequence continues at coordinate 3,895 of CAZNLA010000153.1, read as the reverse complement.
AGTAGTCATGTCATCTATTTCGCCTGCGGTGTAATCTTCTACATCACTGTGCAAAATTACCGGGTTTATTACCCCCGGGTTGAATGCCACACATGCTTGCGGATTACCGGCTTTCATGGCGGCGGACAGGCTGGCGAAATTTGGCGCATCGGCGTGGCGATACATTTCATCGGCGAAATAACAGCCATCTACCCACCATGCCCAAACTTTGTCACCCCAGCGAAGTGACCAATCGCGCAGAACTGCTTCCCACTTTAACTGGAACTCGGTCAGGCGTTTGCCGGTGCGTATTTGCCATGAATGAGGCCATCCACCTTCAAATCCCCATTCCCAGCCTAATTTTTCCACCGCCACCGGGTCAGCCGCCGGGGCACCGCTGGGGATATATACGCATAACCGAATACCCTTTGGCACCAGTGCGTCATATAAATCCGCAATTAAATCCCGTCGTGAGCATTTACTGGGGATGATGCCGGTTAATTCGTCGTAAGTCGCATTTGGCGCGCAATAATGCCCGGAGTTCTGCCCGATGGTCATGAAATAATATTTCACACCGGCCGACGCCAGTTGCTCCGCCAATCCCGCGACATCAAAAGCATCAATCCGGGCGTTCCATGCCTCTGCCGTTAAATCCGCGCCACCGTCACTACTGGCCGCGGCACCCAGATAATGGGTTAAAGCACCCCATCTGGCTTCTTTCATCCACCACGCAGGATGTTGTGTTGGTATTTGTTCGATGTTATTATTCATGATTTCTCCATTATAATTCACCACAAAAGATAGCAAAATACCACAAAAGAAAAGTTTAGAAAACAGTTTGTGTTCCTTTGCGGTGAATAATTATTAACAAAATGCTTGTTTTATTTCAATCATGACTTTCACTTTAGAAAATTACGTTTAAAATGGTCGCTTCGACAGGCTCAGCGACCGGTAACTTAGCATGTCGAAGTGACCTTAAGCGAAAGCCATTTCAATATCTGTGTTCTTAAGGTATCATTTATGGGAATATGCTTACTTTGTTTAAACCGGTAGTTTCATCTAACCCGAACATCAGGTTCATATTTTGTACGGCCTGGCTTGCCATCCCTTTGCCCAGGTTGTCTATGGCAGAGCATAATACTGCCCGACCCGTGCGGTCATCTACCCGTGCTGTTATAAAGGCGTTGTTGCTTCCACTGCACCATTTTGTGTGTGGCAAATGGTTTTCATCCAATACCTTAACAAATGGGGATTCTTTATATGCTTCTGATAATATTCCAATTAATTCCGCGGTTGTTACGTCCTTTGCTAATTCCGCATAGATAGTTGAATGAATGCCCCGGGTCATGGGGACAAGATGTGGTGTAAAGGTTATTACCGCGTCGCCAACGCCTACATCGGTTAACTGTTGTTCGATTTCCGGTGTATGGCGATGTGTGCCGATGCCGTATGCACAGAAATCTTCATTTGCCTCCGCGTATAAATATGGTGTTTTCAATGCGGTTCGGCCTGCGCCGCTAACGCCGGATTTGCTGTCTGCAATGATACCCGCAGCTTTTATCACCTTTGCGGCAAGCAAAGGTACCGTTGCCAGTAATATTGAGGTAGGGTAACATCCCGGATTACCGATTATCTGCGCTTGTTTAATTTTTTCGCGATATAATTCCGGCAGTCCATATACTGCATCCCTCAGCAATTTTGGGCAGGAATGCTGCATTTTATAAAACCTTTCATAAATAGCCGGATTTTTAATCCTGAAATCTGCCCCTAAATCAATTACTTTCACCCCGCGTTCCACCAGTTGTGGCGCAATCTTCATGGTTTCGCCATTTGGCAGCGCAAAAAACACCACCTGTGGTTCACCAATCGCCTGTGCATCGCAGGCGTGGGTTAATGTCAGGTCTATTCCGCTTAATTGCGGATGAACAGAACTAAGCGGCATACCGGCAGATGATTCTGATGATACGGCGGTGATTTCAACATTTGGGTGTGGTAATAACCATCTGATTAATTCGATACCACCATAACCGGTAGCACCCAGGATAGCAACTTTAATTTTATCATTATTCATTTTCTTCTCACTTTCTGTAAGTTTAGTCAGTTAGCAATTAAATCCGGAAAAAAGTCATGAATTTAAATTTTTAAGGTCATTTCGACAAGTTCAGTGACCGTATTTCTACTGGTCACTGAGCTTGTCGAAGTGACCCATCTGAAATCTGAAAACCGAAAACTCTATAGGCAATTACAAAACCTAATTATAGCTATTTTTTTCTGTACGGAATGCCGTCCCCGGCATTCCTCTTTGAGATAGAGACTCTCTTTTAACGGAATGCCGGGGACGGCATTCCCTACAATTCAGATAGGCTTTGCAAAATCTTCTCTAAATACAGATTCTTATCTGCGTGCCCAGGCTAATTTGTTCCAATATGGGGAGTTTTCGCCAATCTCGTCAATCGCGACTTTGCCACGGTTAGATGACGCGTGGATAAATTGGCCATTGCCGATATATAATCCGGTGTGACTTATAATGTTTGATGATGAACTTCTATAAAAATACAGTCTGTCGCCAGCTTGTAAATCATTAAATTCAATGTTCGCCCCTACTTTTGACTGTTCCGCGGCAGTACGTGGCAATTTAAACCCAAATTTACTAAAAACAGTCTGCACCAACAGGGAACAATCAACATTATTCGGTAACTTTCCACCTAATCTGTATGGAATACCTAAATATTTCATGGCTTCGCTCACCACTTCCGCGCGTCCCGGTTCTTCTGTAATAGCGTCGGCCAGTGTATCTTTAACCTGAATAATTGCGCTCCGTGGGATAACCCGGCGTTCATTGGTTAACTCAATGGCGGTTTGCGCAACCCATCCGGTGCTGCCGTCAGACATGGCGACACCATAATAGTTGTCAATGGTGTCAGTCACCAATAATTCCGTGGCGCGAACAGTACGACTGAATAAAACGCGTCCCGCACCCGGTTCACTGCGTATTTCGGTGACATCCACAACAACCTTTCCTATCACCCCTATTATGCCATTTTCTTCCTGTGTTTGCGTTTGTACCTGTATTTGCGGTTGTGGTTGAGGCTGTGGTTGTGGCTGTTGTGCCTGAAAATAGCTATTTATTTGCACATTACCGGCAGCAGCACCGGTTATGCTATTGTCCCCGGGTTGGGTGGTAATCTGTATTTGCGGTATTACCGGTACCCGCATCATATCTCCCGGTTTCAACTCGTCGGTGTTAAGGCTTTTATTGAATGATGCTAATTTTTGCACAGTTGTGTTGAACTTCTCCGCGATTACAGTCAAATTTTCACCGACCTTAATCACATAAGCCTGATATTCATCCTGGCTATACGATATCGCTGACAGCATTATAAAGGCTGTCAGTACCACCAATAACCGTATTTGATATTTCATTGCAGTGTGCATACGCATATTATATATCATAATACGCTATTTTGAACAGATGGGATGCAACAGAAGTTAATTATGTTGTGGAAAATTAAAAATCACTTGCTAAACCCATTCACAAACCAAACACCCGAAAATGTGTCTTAACCACAAATAGGTTATCGGGAGTTGTTATGAAATTATCTTTTCTGGTTTTGCTTTCTCTTATATTTATCTCTGCAGTTGCTACATTTGCTGATACCGGCACGGATTTAAAGGCGGTTACCGGGGCCCATACCCGGGTGGTGTGGATAGAGGATAATGCGTTGGACAAACCGTGTGTTTATTCGGAAAGGGCCACATTGCGGTTGATGGGGTTGGATAGCGATGATGGTAAGGGTGAACAGCAGATTACTGATAAGATATCCAGTTATTGGAAACCTATTATTACCGACGATGGTAAACAGGTTGTATTTGGCGAGTTTTTGGATAAGACGATTTCTGTTATAAATTGGGATGG
>CAZNLA010000152.1:0-11279 GCA_964573385.1 uncultured bacterium | reverse complement strand
TTAAAGATAAACTATTTCTCTCGGTAATACCCCATCAATTCGATAACAAATATACACAACATCGAACCAAGACCGACTTGTTTGTATTCCTGCTTTAACAAATTGTATTCTGTGTGGTGGTATAATAATTCCGCATTTGTCTGCAAAATGTGATTGATAATACTGCTTGGTAATTGTGCTTATTGGCAATATTAATATAAATGGTTTATTTAACTCTTGTAAATATTTAAATACTTTTGCCTTGCAACTGTATGGCGGATTTGTTACGATTACTTCGCCATAATTTGATTGGAAAAAATCACAGTCTTCGCTTATGACATCAAAGCCCATGTCTCTCAAATGTTGGGCTGAAGTACCGTCTCCGAAAAACGCTTCGTGTATTAATTTATCTTTTGGAATATATGCACGAATATCCTCCCACGCTTGCCTTGGAGTCATATATTCATCGTCTGATGAGATGCCTTTTTTAGTTCTAAATGCCAATGACATATATATTATGTATTTATTTATTGAGAGAAATTGACGCAAATGCTTATTTATTTTCTCTGTATAATAAATGCCATATGCTTTAGTTAAAATAAGTCCGCGGAAATACAAAGTGGTAAACACAGACACTAAAGTAGAACATGCACATGCGACTAGCAAAAAGAAGGGCGAAGCACAAATACGCTTACTTAATATGCTACATCATCAAAGTGGCACTGGGTTTTTCTCCGATTTAGGAAATTCAATTAAAAATGTAGCAAACCAAGCAGTTGAAGGCACACAAAATATTGCAAACAAAGCTGTCCAAGGCGTTCAATCTGTAGCAAATCAAGCAGTGGATTTAGGAAATAAAATTATCAATCCATCATCTGCGTATCCGCCTGAACTAAAACAATTAAAAGATGATATAGGGACTGAAATAATTACTGATATAGAAGTGCGCAGAACTCCAGTGCCAGATGCCATTAGTGGTGCAATGAATGTTGTAAGCTTAGGGTCATTTAAAAAGAAAATGGGTCGTTTACCATTTGATAAACTCTTTCACTTATTTTTAGTTGCAAAAACAGATAAAGGTCATTCCTTTTTGCTCGAAAAGAATAGTCGCATACACACGACTAGAAATGTGCCAAATTTAGCCAATACAACCACTATGAAAGTGGCAAATATTCAAGCGGGTTTAACGGTTGCGGATTTAATTGATAACACGCAAACGAAAATGGGCGATAATTTCTTACCATATTCGCCCACCAGTAATAACTGCCAAGACTTTATATTTAATATTTTAACCTCGAATAAATTAGACACGCCAGAATTGACTTCGTTTGTGAAACAGAATACAGATTCATTATTTAAGGACGACAAAAGTCTTGCAAGCATAAGCACAGGTTTAACAAACCTTGGTGCGAGTTTTAATGTCGCGATGCATGGCGGTGCATTAAAACATAAAAAGATGAATAATTCACATTTTATTTCTTCTGTAAATATACATATGAATCAATTTACGCACAAGCTTCCTCAAAGCGAAGGACAGATAAGGAGTGCGTTAGGTATTCCAGTGCACGTTCATTACTACGGAATGGAGGGCTCTGGGATAGACTGGTCTGGAATTGGGAAATCAATTGGAAACGCACTTCACATACCAACAACCGAATCAGGCGCGAAAGACTTGGCGAAACAAGTTATTTCAGTAGCCCTACCAAGTGCAGGAGCAGCAGTTGGGGGTGCAGCAGGAAGTCTTATGGGACCAATTGGTGGCATAGTTGGGGGTACATTTGGTGGTATCGGAGGCAGAGTAGGAGCACAGAAAGCAAATGAACAGATTGGCTCTGGGCTTCGCAAACGCAGAGGTCGCCCTTCTAAAAAGATGGTTATGGAAGGTAGCGGTTGGTTATCTTCAGTGTTAGATCGCCCTTTTACTGCTAGAGATGTCATTAGAGGTGCTAAATCATTGCCAGATGGTATTGAAGGTATGAAGCAAGATATTGCCGGCGGTGGTATGTTTGATGGTCTTGTTGATATTGGAATGAATGGGGTTGCAGGAAAACAGATGCCAAAAGTTCATCATGGAGGAGTTCTCTCACTAATGAATGGACAAGGTGTAGGTAAAGGAAGCGATGCCATGAAGGCAAAAATGGCTCGGCTTCGCTCTATGCGAAAATCCAAGAAATAAATGAAATCTTATGACCTACCCTCTACAACATTTATTTATGCTCTCGTATTTTATTTGCGTAAAATAATGTCAATACATATATCATTACATTTTAAATTGAGAGAAATATGAATAGTTGGATTTAGACTTAAAGGGAAATAATGTATTATAAATTATACAAATGTCGGTCAAATTTATGCGTTGATATTTCGTGACTACTACGGGTATGCTAAAATGTGATTAAATATTTCTCGATATTTTGTTTATCAATGTCATTAAGCAGTCGTCCATTCCTAATTTTACATAACAACATCTTGCGTATTTTATACACCTTCTCTTGCAACATATACGCAGTCTGAAGCTGATTCTGCGTTTTTAAATCAAAAGCATACATTAATATAATATATCGCGTTCCTTTTAATTAATAAATAATTGAATTACTTATTTATTAATTTCTCTCCCTATAATAACAATGACTTTATGTCTAAATTAAACCTCAACAGACACAAATTCCATTTTCTTCAGCCTTAAAAGCTTCCTCTTATATGCATTGATTTTTTTATAAATATTCATCTCTGCATCTGTAAATGGAGCCAGTTCTCCACAATCCAGGCATACAGCGAGAGCAGGTTCAGGCTCTGGTTCAGGCTCAACAACTGGGAGAGAAACAAGCTCAGGTTCTGGCTCTGACTTGAGTTCTTCAACCACAGGTTCAGCCTTTGATTTTTTAACTCTTGGTTTCTTTTGCTTAACAACAGGCTTAACAACGGATGCGGCTAAAGGATTCGGATTCATTATATAGTGTCTGTTTATTATTTTTTAAATACTTTGACGCAGACATTACTTAAACATATCAGGGTCCAGCACCTCGGTGAATCCTTTATAATATCGCCTTTTAGGGTCATTCTCCTCCATGTGTATTATCAAAGGCGAAAATTTAATATCCGTCGCAAATTTATACATTTTAAGCAATTGTTCAGGCTCAACCCCCGAACTACATTCTTTTAGAACCATTTTCATTTCTCTCATAGAACCCGTTTTAAGCAGACACATATAATTACAATTCCTGCGTACGATTAATGGTGCCTCATAGTACTGCTGGCACAAATATGCTATACAATATCCAAACTTGCGTCCTCTTATGTAAAATTGCTCTACTCTATTTTGATTTTTTTCTAATTGCATATCATCAATCACAATTAATTTACATACTTCTTTATCTTCTTTATCCTTAACCAGGTGAGGTAAATTTTCAAGTCCTTCTTTCACTACAATTGCATCGCTTATACTTGCCAGGTACTTATATAACGGTTCCGAGCTGTCTTTACAGATAATAAGAATTGATGCAAATGTGCCTTTGCCTTTGCTAAATAAAGCAATCAAATTAGTAATCCAGTTGGATTTTCCTGACCCCGAATTAGCAGAACAAACCAATCTAAATGGAACATCAAATCCATGTAGATATTTATTTGGATTTGCAAGTGGAGCATCTCTAAATTGCTCGGGCATAGTTTCATAAAAATTAACCATTTTTCCATCATTATTGTCAGTTTTAATTGCTCTTTTTGGTGGCATTGATTGTATTTATTATAGAGAAGAGAAATTAAATTTATTGTCTTAACTAATAATAAATGGCATCGTATGAGAAACCCAACGAGAGTCTTCCAGAATTTAACAATGCCGTTTTTACAGATGCAAATACTACAAGCCTTTCATTATCCAAAGCAAAATCTCTCTTTTTAGCAAGAACAGGATATGCAACAAGCACAGCAACATCTACGGATTTTAGCGGAACATTAACAACAGGAACTATAAATGGTATTACATTATATCCTACTAATGGAACAAAAGTAGGAACTGGAAATAGCACTGGAAGTAGTTCGGCGAATTGTGTTATATTTGGTGATAATATCAAACTTGGTAATACACCAAGTTATACTAACCAAAATATATTAATTGGTAGTAATATCGCAGGAGGTGGAGATTTACAATACAATACAGTAGTAGGGACAAATATTTTTAAATTAGGAGCAGGTCAAACCAATAATGTTGCTATAGGTTTCAGTTCTTGTTATGGTGGAGGAGGAAACAATACTACTGCTGTAGGATATACTTCCGCATATAATACAACTGTGGGTCAAAATGTAGCAGTTGGAGCAAGTTCTCTATATGCTAATACATCTGGAACTGGAAATATAGCAGTTGGATATAATGCTTTTAATACAGGGGCAACATTTAGTAATTCAACCGCATTAGGAGCGTCATCTGTTATTGGAGCGTCAAATTCAACCGCCGTTGGTTATGGAGCAACAACATCAGTAGCGAATTCCATCGTTTTAGGAACAGCAACTGAAACGGTTTATTGTGTTGGAACATCAGCGTTAGGGTCTCTGATAGCATCGGCAGATATTTATGTGAATGGAACAATTAGAATGGGTATGGGAAATAACATAAATGCTTCCTATTTAACACCAGCAACTTCATTTAATACCGCCGTTGGATTCGGAGCATTAGCCGATCCAAATATGGCGACTTACAATTGTACCGCGGTAGGATATAATGCTCTCAATAAAAATCAAACTGGCTATTCTTCAACAGCGATAGGAACAAATGCTCTTTCAAAACAAACTGGTGGTTCAAGCAACACAGCGGTAGGAGTAAATGCTATGTTGAATTTTATAGGTGGAAGTGGAAATTGCGTTGCTGTTGGAGAACGGGCAGGATACACAAATAACGCTGGTAATAATACATTTTTAGGTTATTTTTCTGGAACAGCAAATACAGGTAGTAGTAATGTGTTTGTGGGAGCAAGTTCAGGAAACGCATCATCTAATTCAAGTGATAATGTTATGGTTGGTGCTAATAATACTAGCACTGTTGCGACCACAACAGGTAATCAAAATACTTTTATTGGTTCTAAAATAGTTTGTAGTGGAACAACAGTTTCAAATAGCACAGCATTAGGCTATCAATCTTCAGTTGTTAATTTTTCAAATTCAACTGTTATTGGTGTAGGTGCGACAGCGACCGCTGCGAATCAGGTAGTTCTTGGACGAACCAGCGAAACGGTTTATTGCGTTGGAACATCTGCTACTCTTGGTTCTCTCGTTTTATCAGGAGGACTTCAATTACAAACAGCATATACAGCAACACCAACATCAACTATGTTGGGTTTTCAATTATCTAATGCTGGTTTTGCGATTGCTTCTTTTACAACGGCAACGCCGACTAATATTTCTTCTGCTGGCTTTATTTTAACTGCTGGTATTTGGAGTATTAATTATTCAATAGAATTAGCAATAGCTGGAGCTATAACAACGGCAACAGCACAAACATTATATAGTTCTTTAGCATCAGGAGGTATTTATTCAACCCAAAGAATTTCAAATAGTGGCATAACAAGAATACATACAACATATACTTATGCTATTGGAGATACGCCCGCATTTTCAGGTTCTTTCTCGTATTATGTTACTGTTCCTACAACGATTTTTCCAGTTTTCCAGATAAATTTTACAGGGGGCACTGTGTCAGGCACTGGGTATTATACGGCAACAAGAATTGGTTGAATTGATATTTAAAATAAGTTGTTATAAGATAAATGGACCCGATTGTGATAGGATTGATTGGAACAGCAATCGGATATGCTTCTGGTCACATTCATGCGAAATGTAGCTCGTCTTCGTGCATGTATGGATTATGCACAGTATCTGGTGTTAATTTAGACATAGATAAAGATGCAACGGCAAATGCAACTGCGGTCAATGAACATATAAATAATAAATAACTATCTTATTATGCAGAATGGAAGGAATATAGGAGAATATATTATTTGCAGTTCAACGAAACGACGAGCAAACAAACTAAACCTACTCGTTTATCCATCAGAAAATACGAAATATAAGTTGGAGGTATATGCTAACAATGGGAGATTTATTGCTCACATTGGATTAAATTCGCAACTGGATTATGCATACTTGCTACAAATGGTAAAGATTAAATTAATTAGCCTGAAGTATGCTCGGCATTTAAGAGAGAAATGGTATGATGATAATATTGACAATATTTACCATAACCGATTTTATAGTTTGGAGTGGCTTTTACTTTGGAAATGACAATTCGTATTAGAGAGAAATAAAAAATTGAACTGATTTAAAGAGAACTTATTAAGATACAATAAGATATGCCGAAAGTAGCACACGATTTTAAAAAAGAGATAATTTTCTATATCATTAAATGTAATGATTTAGAAAAGACAGATATTTATGTGGGTTCAACATTTAGTTTCGTAAAGCGTAAATCGCAACATAAATCTGATTGTAGTAATATTAATTCACATAACCATAATTATAAGATATATGTTTATATTAGAGAAAACGGAGGATGGGATGCTTTCACAATGACGATGTTAGATAGAAAAGTGTGCGTTGATATGCTTGAAGCTCGAAAGCACGAACAAACACTAATAACACAATATAAAGCAGAACTTAATATGCGTAAAGCATTTAGAAATGAAAAAGAATGTAGAAAACAATACGAGTTAGAACATAAAGAAGACAAACAAAAATATCGTATTGAAAATGCTGAAAAAATTCAAGATTATCAAAAACAATATTACATTGAAAATATAGATAAATTAAATGATTATCAAAAAAAGCATCGTATTGAAAATATAGATAAAATTAAAGAGAAACTAAAAAGAAAAATAACGTGTGAATGTGGTTGTATTGTATCACATTATTGTTTGACTAACCATAAAAAATCACAAAAACACGCTAAATTAATGGAATTAAAAAATGCGTCAATCATTTAGAAATATAATAATCACTTATTATATGTCTTTAACTGATGACCAATTACGAACTCTAAGTAGGCGTATGGGTTTTAAATTGGAATCTATTGTATACAAGTCAGAGCTGGGAAACATGGATTTAAAATACAATGTCAGTTATATTGTTAATTTGGATAATGAATATGACAACGAAGGTAAAGCGAATGACGGAAGTCATTACGTGGCGTTACAAGTGAATAAGAACAATAAAGGTAAAATAGAACCTTGTTACTGCGACAGCTACGGTGTCGCTCCGCCAAATGAAGTGCTTGATTTTGTAGGTTTAAAACATGTTCCTTACAACACAAAATGTATTCAATCTCTCCTTGGCGAATGCTGCGGCTACTTCGCTTTGGCATTCCTCTATTTCATAAATAAATATGAGCATCGTTCGGGAGATATCTACCATGATTGCGAAGAATTTACTGACCTCTTTAATGACCTTAATGTCTCATCAGAATTCAAAGCTAATGAATACATGCTAAAGCATTTTTTTCAGTCGAGTGACGCACAACATCGTAGAGAGAACCCTGTAGAAGTATTTGAAAAAGGAAGTTTTAAAATAATTGGAGAAGGTAGTAATAACATGGCAACAAAAGCAATCGATAATGACATTAAAGAGCAGTCATAAGTTTATACCGACAAGGTTACAGGTTACAGGTTACAGGTTGGATTTGAACCCTACAGCCTATATAGGGAGATTTTTATTTATTTTTACTTTTTTCATTTGACTTTCTTTTTGCATCTTCAAAAGAAAGTCAAATCACTTTTTTCTTTTTTTTTAAAAAAGTTCCCCCCTATGGAGAAGGGTCAATATCCAACCTGTAACCTGTAACCTGTAACCTTTCAAACAAACAGACAATCTATAACTATCAACCTATAACTTATTTCGTTTAGGAAATAAAAAATAAATATATTTCTAATATATAAAATGAATGATGCTAAAGAAGAAATAACCAAAATGTTAAAGCATAACCGCCCCAATCTCTCGGCTAGTAGTTTGAACACATACACGATTATTCTTGCATCAATATATAAGAAATGCTTTGGAACAGAGGATTTTAATATTTCTAAATTTAACGAAGAGGCAGACAAAATTATAGAGCATTTAAAGGACACTACTCCGAGCACGAGAAAAACAAAACTGGCTTGTCTTTTCGTATTAAGTGGCAATCAAAAATATCACAGCTTAATGCTTCACGATATTGGAAGTTATACTGCCGATTTATCAAAGCAAGAAAAGAACCAAAAGCAAACGGATTCGTGGGTAAATATCGATCAACTTAAAGATAAATATAATGAATTGAAGCATACCGCGAATTTGCTGTATAAGAAGCAAACCCACACCGCAAACGATTTGCAACAAATTCAGGACTATATTATTATGTGTTTATATTCCAATGTGTTTATTCCTCCAAGAAGGTTACTTGATTACTGTGCATTCAAGTTGAGAGAAATAAATAAAGAGACAGATAATTACATGGACAAGAATACATTTGTATTTAATGCATACAAGACAGCCAAAGTGTATGGCAAACAAACAGTGATTATTCCAGTTCAACTGCGTAATATTTTAAACAAATGGAACAAACTGACAGGCAATGATTATTTATTGTTTGACAAGGCAGGAAATGCATTAACTAATGTCAAATTGAATCAGCGCATTAAATCTATCCTTGGCAACAATAGCAGCGTTAACAGCATTAGGCATGGCGTGCTGTCTGACATGTTTCAGCCGGACATTGCTCTGCAAAATAAGATGAAGGATTATGCTCAAAAAATGGCTACATCTGTAAATACCATTCAATCGCAATATTTGAAGAAAGAGAATTGATTTTAGTCGTTTACTACGGTCTCTATTAGAGACCACAGTAAAAGTGTCGTTTAGTCGTTTTACTACGGGGTATAATCTACCCTGTAGTAAAAGTGTCGTTTAGTCGTTTAGTGCCCTGGTAAATTATCAGTGTAGTAAAAGTGTCGTTTAGTCGTTTTACTACGGTGTATAATCTACACCATAGTAAAAATGCCAAGAGTGTAGGAACGGATAAACCATTATTAAAACAATCATTAATAATGGTTAATAAACAGACATAATATAGAGAAACAGACACGCACGACAAAAAATAAAACAGAATATAAAATAAAACAACGCCCGACAGGGTTTATTTGATAACTAAATAGAATATAAAATTTTAAATTGTGCTTGCTATGCTAATAAACCAGCGACTGACAATGTTTTATTTTTATATTGGTTTATTTGTCGCTTTAAATACTTATTTCTCTCTCTATTATGTCTGTTTATAATCCATTATTAATAATTGCTTTAATAATAGTTTATCTGTTCCTCCACTCTTGGCACTTTTACTACATCCATAATTAATGGGTGTGGTAAAACGACTAAACGGCACTTTTACTACCCTGGACAATCTCCAGGGTAGTAAAACGACTAAACGACACTTTTACTACCCAAATGAATTGTTTGTGTGGTAAAACGAATAAACGGCACTTTTACCCACCCCCACATTATGGGGGTGACTAAACGACACTTTTACTACCCAAGTGATTTGTTTGGGTAGTAAAACGACTAAACTGCACTTTTACCCACCCCCATATTATGGGGGTGACTAAACGACACTTTTACCCGATCCGTCATTGACGGGGTGGTAAAACGACTAAACGACACTTTTACTACGCTGCGGAATCCGCAATGTGGTAAAACGAATAAACGGCACCAAGATTGGCTGCCACTTTGCCACTTTGCCACTTTACCACTTTGCCACTTTGCCACTTTGCCACTTTGCCACTTTGTCGGCTGTTCGTGTTTTACCGTGCCAAACACTGTGAACAACGATTATATTTATTCACAATGAAGAAAGCGACAATGAAGAAAGTGAGGAGTGAGTAGTGAGGAGATGTTTTCAAGTCGTTATAGGAAAAGGGACTATAGTATTATTTATTTATTTATTATTTATTCATTTGACATTCCTTTCTACTTGTCTAAAGTAATGTCAAATAGAAATATTATTATTTATTTATTTTTTGAACGATGGACTTTTTGTATTGAATTAAAAACAACTCCTCACTCCTCACTCCTCACTCCTTAGCATATATCTGCCTATCTAATAAGACCAGCAGATACAGGCATGCGAAAATTGCGGCTAGCAAAATTCACAGCCAACGGCATCGACTCCAATGCAGGATGGTCTCCAAATGGACTGACAAGTCCAGCACCACAACCAACGATACCTTTATCATTATGTCGCATCATCATTCCTTCGCCGTGAGAACCTGCATATAAGCCATGTCCTTGTTGTTTGGCTTTCTTTTTCATTTCGCCAACAGCATGATGCACATTTGCGTGTCCTACAATATGTTTAGCAGTTGCCTTATGTCTATGATGAACTATTTTAGCAGCATTAGCAGCAGCCTGTAATCCAGCAACATTAGAAGCATGTCCTGTAAGGTCTGCCTGTGAAGTGTAGTTATGTAATGCGAGTTGTGGAGCCATTTGATGAAACTCGGATAACTGTGATGGATGATATGCTGACATGGTTTCCATAGCACGAGCAGTTGCAGGATGTTGCATTGATGCCTGTTGTGCGTATTGGACTGATGGATGTGATTGATAAGCAGACAAATTTTGTGGAGAAAAAGCACCAACATTAGCACTATCTCCTACCGCAATATTTTTAGCATATTGTCCTAAACCTTTTACGGCATTATCACTCATAGAACCAAGAGCCATACCAGCAGGAATTAGAAATGGTGCAAGTTCAGGTTGAGCGGCAGATAAGGCTGCAGTTCCAGTAGCAATAGCCGTTTTTGCTGCTGCTTGTGCTAATGGTGTTCCATAATCCACAGCGGTTGAGATTGCCTGTTGAGCCATCGGTTTAACTGCTTCAAATGCTTGTGATGCTCCCGATTTAATATCGTCCCATAATCCTTCTCCTGATAAATTATGTGCTTTGTTTTTCGCAAATTTACCCATAATTACTTTTGCTAAACTATGTGGCAAGTTGAGGACTTGTTCGTCTCCTTGACTAATGCGAACAGACCCACCACGCATTAATTTGGTTTGTTTACTTTTGGAAAGCCGCTTAATCCATACTTTATGTTTCCCTAAGTTATCCATTATATTATATACGAGAAGAAAATAAATATTGGTGATTTTGTGTGTAAATATGGACTAATAAGTTGTAGTTCTGGGTTGCTAATTCTATTGTCTGTTTGTTTGAAAAGGTTCCGGGTTCCGGGTTCCGGGTTGGATATTGACCCTTCTCCATAGGGGGGAACTTTTTTAAAAAAAAAGAAAAA
>CAZNLA010000151.1:0-11307 GCA_964573385.1 uncultured bacterium | reverse complement strand
ACGGGTGTGTGCTGACACATACCATCATCGTGCCATCAATAACGTTTTCCGGCCATGAATGTTTTGATAATTCCTGTCCTACTATCCTTGGCCACATATTCATGGCGATTGCACGTCTTAAACCGGATGCTAACTGCTGATCCTGCAATATATTAGCCAACACCTGGTTGAATGTAGATTGTCCGCGTCGTTCCACCATTACTTTAATCCTCTATCATAACCATTGCAATCGCATAATCACCGGCATGGCTAAGTGAAACAGTTACTTTTCTTCCATTTAATAATTGTGCCGCGTTATTATAAACATTGATAAAAGGAGCACCTGCCTGATTGTTAATTATTTCAACATCCTGCCAACTTAATGATTGACCAATAGCTTTGGCAAAAGCTTCTTTTGCGCAAAACCGCACTGCGAAATGTTGTGCCGGATATACCTTTTTATTACAATAATCACATTCCGCGCCAGTAAATAAACGTGAAGTAAACTTCGGCGTACGTATCATAGCCGTTTCAATGCGCGATATTTGTTCGATGTCTGTACCAATAGATGCCATTTTTGTTTATATTACCATTTATCGTTTATGGCCCCTCTCTGCGGGTGCCAATTTAGTATATTATCAAATATTTCTCTGGATTTTTCAATGTTAAAATCTTCATTTGCACGTATCCATGCATTCTTAGTGACTGTTTCTCTTTTTTCTTCATTTACCAGTAACTCATTAATAGCTTCAGCCAATAATACCGGATCTGATTTATCTACGCAAACACCGCAATTATATTTTGATATATAATAACTGATAAAAGATCCCGCCGGTACATTTGCCAATACTGGTCGTCCGGAGGCTAAATATTCGCCAAACTTACCCGGGCAAGTTGTTTTTATTAATTCCGGATAAATAGAATCAAAAGCAAGTGGCAGGAACAATATATCAGCACTATGCTGAATTTCAGCAACTTCATATGGACTTACGGTAGGATGAATTACTACTGGTCCCGAAATACCGTAAGAATCTAAATCTTTCTTTGAGCAACTGGTATAAAGATGTAATTTGATATCAGAACGTTTTAAATGTTTTATAGCACTTACTAAATTTGATAACGCATTTGCCTGCGCGTCATAAATTGATCCGGTGTATAAAATAATTTTCTCATCGTTAACTGGTTTAGCGGTGTTATCTGAATATTCTGATAAGTCACATGAGTTGTAAATTATTGTTGATTCCACATCATAACGCAGATTTAATACATCTTTCATATACTCATTGGTAACAATTATTCCATCCGCGTTTTTCATCACAGTTTCTTCGCATTCCTGTGCGCAGGAAGTTGCATACTTACTTACTGCTATATGCTGGTAAAAATAATCATCAAAGATATACACATAAAATGGTATCTTTAATTTGTTGCATATTTCATTGGCAAGTGGAAGAAATTCTGCATTACCTGAACAAACTACGACTGCTTCACATTTTTCTTTACGAACGATATTTTTTATAATCTGAGTTCTTACGAATTTACCTAAAACAGGATGTCTTCGCATTCTGGGCAGGGTATAATATTTACCGGATAAATTTTGTTCTGTTTCGCTGTAGTCTTGTGTGGAAATAAGACAATAACTGTCAGTATCAGCATTTTGTAATAATCTGAATAGTACCATACCCTGACCGGATAATTCCGGTGGTAAACAATGAGATAGTATTGCAATTTTCATTCATTTATACCTTACAAAAAAGTAATATCTATTTGCCTGCGATTTCAGATTGTGCCCAGGAAATATATTCGGCAAGACCATCTTCTAAATCAATAACAGGTTCAAATCCAAATGTGTTTTTAGCCGCTGTTATATCTGCGCGACTGTGCAGTACATCACCATCTCTGGGTGGGCCATATTTGATATTTGCTTTAATATTACTTTTATCAATTAATAATTCCATAAGTTTATTGATGGTAATGCTGGTTCCACTGCCAATGTTGAACGCGCCTGAGATATCTTTTTTGTTAGCCGCTTTGATATTTGCCTGTACTACATCTTTAACATTCAGAAAATCACGTGTTTGTTCGCCATCGCCAAAAATAGTCATCTGGTCATTACGTAGTAATTGAAATGTGAAAATTGGAATTACATTCCCATACGCGTCAAAACGTTGCAAAGGACCATATACATTAAAATATCTCAGACAAACAACATCAAGGTCATATAATTTTGAATATGATAAAGAAAGTTTTTCTTCACATAATTTTGTACATCCATATGGTGAATCCGGTTCAATGGGGTGATCCTCGCGAATTGGTAATGTTTTTAATTCACCAAATATTCCGGCAGAAGAAGAAACAACAATTTTTCTAACTTTATTTTTGCGTGCTGCTTCTAACATGTTTAATGTGCCAATCACATTTATTTCAGCGTCCTGTATAGGGAAATCTATTGAACGTTTATTGCCAACAGATGCCGCTAAATGAAAAATAACATCCATACCAGTCGAGGCAGATAAAACAGCATCATAATTTCTTATGTCAGCATTTATGAAATTAATATTTTTTAAATTATTGATATTGGATAAGTATCCTGAAGACAGGTTGTCTAAAATAGTAACTTCATGTCCATCATTTAATAATTGTTGTACTAAATTTGAACCTATAAACCCGGCACCACCAGTAACAAGTGTTTTCATGATTAACTCCAGAAAAAAATACAAATAAATAGTACAAGAATACCTTTCTATTTGTCAAATTAACTATCTGTAAAATAATAGATATTTAAACAGTTTTTTATATGATGTTATCTTTATGATTTTATAACAGAATTATATTGACATTTTATAGCTCACATTTCTACCATTTATCATTGACTATTCCTCTTTCAGGATGCCAATTGAGTAAATCATCAAATATCTCACGTGATTTTTCTATATTAAAATCCTCATTTGCGCGTTTCCAGGCATTCCCGGTTATAGTATCACATTTTTTATTATCAGATAATAAATCGTTAATGGCATCTGCCAATAATCCGGCATCTGGTTTATCCACACATACTCCGCAATTATATTTTGAAATGTAATATTTGATAAATGAATCAGCAGGAACATTTGCCAATATTGGGCGTTTGGATGTTAAATATTCTCCAAATTTGCCGGGTAATGTTGTTTTAATTAATTCCGGATAGATTGAATCAAATGATAAAGGAAGAAATAAAATATCAGCATTTTGCTGAACGTTCGACATATCGTCTGGATGAATATTATCATGAATTACAACAGGACCAGTAATGCCGAATGAATCTAATTTGGACTTTGAACATGAAGTATAAAGATGTAATTTTACGTCATTACGATTAAGTTGTTTTATTGCAGATACTAAGTTTGATAAAGCGTTTGCCTGTGCTTCATAAATTGACCCGGTGTATAAGATGATTTTATCTGTTATTGACTTAACTTCATTGTTTTTTATATATTCAATAATTTCGCATGAGTTATGTATAATTGTGGAATTAATTCCGTAACGTTGCAATAACTCGTTTTTCATAAACTCATTGGTTACTATTATTCCATTCGCATTTTCAAGGATTTTTTTTTCAGTCTTTTTAACATATAATTTGTTGGATTTACTTGTGTTTTGATAATAATAATCATCGAAAATATATACATAAAAAGGTATCTTTAATTTTTTACAAACTTTATATGCCATGGGCCAAACTGATATATTGCCGGTGCAAGCAACAACAGCATTAATTTTTTCTTTGATTAGAATATCTTTAATCTTTATCGTTCTGATAATTTTTTCTACCGAAGGAATTATTTTAAGTTTCGGCAGTCTGTAATATTTACCAGATAAATTTTGTTTATCTTTTTTATATCTCTGCAGAGATATAAGGCAATAGCTATCAGGATCCGCATTTTGCAGCAATCTGAATATTATTATGCCCTGACCTGATAATTCCGGTGGCAGACAATTAGAAATTAATGCTATTTTCATCTTATAAATTTTCCAAGAATAGATGCTGTTATCTTTATTTAAGATTTACTTTATTTGCCAACATTCATATACCTGTTTTCTTTATTCCTTAACATTTGAGATTATTTGAGTGGTTGAATACCCACTTAGTAACGGTATAAACTCTACTTCAATCCCGCATTCCACTGTAACCTGCCATTCCGGCAAATTATCTGGTTGGTAATCTCCACCTTTTATATATTTATCAGGACGCAACGCGCGCAGTACTTCTACCGCGGTATCGTCATTAAATATCATAACCGCGTCAACACATGCCAGTGCGGCAATTACTCTTGCCCTATCTTTTTCGTGATTTAATGGACGGTCCGGGCCTTTAAGACGTTTTACAGATTCGTCACTGTTAATAGCGACAATTAATTTGTGTCCGCAGGCGCGTGCTGATTCCAGTGATAATATGTGTCCGGCATGCACCAAATCAAAACATCCATTAGTCATTGCCGTCACCATACCCTGACTCCGCCAAATACGCACCTGAGCAATTAGCAGATCAAGATTAAATATCTTCCCATTTGTAGAAATAAACTGATTCAAAATCAATATCCTTTCGGTTCTATTATACAAAAAATAGATATATTTTGCACGGCCATTTTATTGTATTGTTAAATGTTAAAGAATAAATCAAATGTATTTTTATAAAAGGTTACTGAGATTGTTGAAGTTATTTTAAACTTAATCACAGAATATTAATGTTGGCGTTTTATATTAGATAAAAGCTGTGATTATTATATAAGGAAAGGTATAGAGATTGAAGAAAGTCAACAAAAATAGTATTATTATCTGGTGAATTTATCTTAAATAATGGTAGCATTTTATTAAACTGAAATTATTAAATATCCTGGATAACTGTTGCAATATTTTAAAATCATAAATATATTTGATTAGAATGGTAATTAATAAATGGTTGTAAATACAAAAAATAAGAAGAAACGTATATTATTTGTTGCGATACCTGACAGTATTCATACTTTAAGATGGATATCACAAGTCTTAGATCAGGAATGGGAAATTTATATATTTCCATCTACAAACGGTAGGTTACATTCTGATTTTCGAGACATAACAGCTTATGTATGGTCAACACGAATTTATACCAGGGTTGGAAAAAACGTAGTAATAAAATATATGTTATCTTTGAAGAGAATTGGACGGTCTATAAATAAGATTCTCAGTAAAATATTCCCTGGTTTATCAGATGAATCAAAAGTTCTTAATAAAATAATTAAAGAAATTAAGCCTGATTTAATACATTCTTTAGAAATACAACATGCCGGATATCTGGTGTTGGACGCAAAGAAGAAGTTTAATGGGAAATTCCCGCCTTGGGCAGTCACAAATTGGGGAAGTGATATCTATCTATTTGGACGTATTCCTGAACATCAGGATAAAATAAAGAACGTTCTTTCTGAATGTGATTATTATGATTGTGAATGTCAAAGAGATGTAGTATTAGCTAAATCATTTGGGTTTGCTGGTAAAGTTTTCCCGGTGTTGCCAAATACTGGCGGGTTTGATTTTGAAAGAATCTCCGGATTGCGTGAACCCGGGTTAACTTCTGAACGCCGGATTATAGTTTTGAAAGGATACCAACATTGGGCAGGAAGAGCATTAGTAGGGTTAAGGGCGATAGAATTATGCGCGGATATTTTGAAAGAATATAAAATTTGTATATATTTATCTTCTCAGGATGTTACTCTTGTTGCTGAATTATTACAATTTTCATATGGGTTAAATATTGAAATTATTCCACAGTCATCACATGACGAGATATTGAAACTACATGGCAAAGCAAGGATTTCTATCGGATTAAGTATCAGTGATTCTGTAAGCACTTCTTTTCTTGAAGCGATAACAATGGGGTCATTTCCAATTCAGTCCAATACCAGTTGTGCAGGAGAATGGATTAATGATGGTGAAACAGGAATATTAGTGCATCCTGAAGATCCACAGGCAATTGCTGACGCCATCAGAAAGGCTATTGGTGATGATAATCTTGTTGATAACGCGTCAATAGTTAATAGGAAAGTTGTTGAAGAACGTTTGGATGCTGCAAAAATAAAACCACAGGTTATTAAAATTTATAATAGAATTTTAAATGATTAGACTTTTTAATAATCTCAGGTAAAAAGTTGATGAAGCAATAGATGAAGATTCTTATTACAGATACAATGCATATTGGTGATATATTATTCGCAACTCCATTTTTGCGTGGGTTGCGTCGCGCTTACCCGGATGCTGATATAACAATGATTGTAACTGATGCATGTGCTGATGTGGTGCGATTTAATCCGAATATAAATCATTTAATGCCAATTAACAGGAAAAAATATCATAGTAATTTTTTCAATATTTTTAAATTATGCAAATCATTACGCCGTGAGAATTATGATATGGTTATTAATTTGCATGGAGTAGAGTGGATATCTATTATTGCGTTATTCGCAACGAATAAGTTGCGTTGCGGGTTTTCTGCCGCAGGTTTCCGAAGTTTTTTTGATTTGCCGATTATACTGCAAAAAGATATTCATATGATTAAGAATTATTGCAATATTCTGACAGCATTAGGAAAAGATACATTTTTAGATGATAAAGGTATGGAGATGTATGCTGATGCGGTTGTTGAAGAGAAGGTAAACAATCTGTGGGAATCGTTAAATATTCCAACAGATCGTCCTATAATCGGGGTTAATCCGGGTGGTACATGGGAAACAAAAAAGTGGACGACTTCCGGTTTTGCTCAATTAATTGAGTTAATTAACAACGAAGGAATGACACCGGTTATCTTTGGTGGTCCAACTGATATTGTTATGGTTGATGAGATTTTACAGCAAACATCGGTCAAACCGGTTGTTTTAACCGGACGTTTATCGCTTCTTGAATTATCAGTTGCTCTGCGGCATTGCAATGTGTTAGTTAGCGGAGATTCCGGACCGATGCATATTGCGGCGTCGCAAAATGTTCCGGTCGTTGCCATTTTTGGTCCATCTGATACCAGAAGATATGCACCATTTGGTGTTCGTAATGAAATTATCAAAGCTGATTTTGACTGTATTCCTTGTAATAAGCGTGAATGTCCTACAATACATTGCATGACAAGTATTAGCGCAGAAAAAGTTTTTCATGCGGTAAAGTCGATAATTTCTGAGAAAATATTAGTTAATATGATTGACAACGAAAATAGTTAGTAATAAAATCAGATTTAATGATTCGGTAAAGGATTCTTATGCGTATAACTGTTATTATCAGCACATATAATTCAGCACAATTGTTAGAAAAAGTTCTTTGGGGATACACATGTCAAAGTCATAATGATTTCGAGATTGTCATTGCTGATGATGGTTCTGACAATAAAACATTGGATCTGATTGAGTTAATGAAAAAACAAAGCGGTTTGACTATAAACCATGTTTGGCATGAAGATATGGGATTCAGAAAAACTGTAATATTGAATAAAGCTATAAAATCTTCTGCAACGGACTATTTATTGTTTTCTGATGGTGATTGCATACCAAGGTCTGATTTCGTTGCTTCTCATGTCAAATACGCAAAAAGGGGTTATTTTCTTTCAGGTGGATATTATAAATTACCGGCGTTAACAAGTGAGGAAATTTCTAAAGATGATATTCTGTCAGGTCGTGCTTTTGATTTGGAGTGGTTGCGCCATCATGGAGTAGATAACAGTCCTAAGGTTTGTAAAGTGGCATTATCCGGTATTATAGCAGTGATATGTAATAGAATTACTACAACCCGGGCAACATTTAATGGTTGTAATACTTCTGCATGGAAAGAAGATATATTAAAAGTTAACGGCTTTGATGAACGTATGCATTACGGTGGTGAAGATAGAGAAGTAGGGGAGCGTTTAGTAAATATAGGTATAATACCACGTCAGATTAGATACAGTGCCTGTTGTATACATTTAGATCATAAACGCGGGTATATAAATCAGGACGCGTTAACCCAAAATCGTGCTATTCGGAAAGAAACCCGGGAAAAACATGTTACCAGAACTGACTATGGAATTATCTCAGAAAGTGAAAGAACATCAGTAGATTAATAAAACAGGACTTTTGCTTAAGGTCACTTCTATAGGCTCAGTGACCGGTCGCTGAACCTGTCGAAGCGACCATTTTTTAGCAATTTTCTTTTAAAAGTGAAAGTCCTGATATATGAAGCTACTCAGAAATTAAATGCTTATATTCATGAATAAATTAATATAAGGCATAATTAAATCAACCAAATATTGTAAGGGATAAAGTTAATGGGTATTTGTGCATTATTGCTGGCTAAAAATGAATCTGATAGAATTAAGCCATGTCTGGAAAGCCTTAAATGGGTTGACCAGATTGTTGTGGTAATAGACGCGTCAACATCTGATGATACCGCCAATATCTGTGAACAATATGGTGCTGAGGTGATATTGCAACCATGGTTAGGGTATGCCGCGCAATTACGAGTTGGTTTGGATTATGTTAAACAGGATTGGATATTACGCATAGATGCAGATGAACGTGTTACCATACCTTTACAAGATGAAATAATTGATTTATTGTCTCATCCTTCTGTTTATTCCGGATTTGATATAAGTTCCTGCAATTTATTGTGGGGTAAAAAAATGCGGGCATATTATCCTGATCGGCATTTACGTCTGTTTCTCAATAAAGCGGGTACTTTTCCAGATAAAGCGATCCATGAACATTGGGTGCCATTTGATGAAACGGCAAAAATAAGCCATCTGAAAGGTGACTTATTACATGACAGTTATCGAAGTTTATCGCATTATGTTCAGAAAAATATTAAATATGCGGAATTATCAGCATTTGAATTAGTTAAGAAATCACCGAATCATTCAATGTGGATGGCAATAGGCGATGGAATTTTAACATTTATAAAGTATTATATTCTCAAAGCAGGATTTTTGGATGGTATGAGAGGATTAACATATTGTATGATTCACGCATACTATATGTATTTGCGTCATGCCATCGCATATGAAATATGTCAGAAAAATAACGCTGAAAAGAAATGAAATTTTGTGGCCATCTGGTCAATCAACAGTAATTACCATTTTTAACTTTATAATCTATTTTTGCTTATGTTTTTCGGCTTTTTCAATATAATAAAGCTTTATATGTTTTGAAAATGCATAACTGGCACTGCTGTAACAAATTGTAAATCCTTCAATACCATCGAAAATACCTTTCTTTAGGAAATATAATCGGATAAACTCATAAGTCGGTTCAAAGATAAGTTTAAATAATGAGAATTTCTTGCCCTTATTATGCATTTGTTGTGCACCAAGTGTTGAATATAAATTATTTTTATCCCAGTATTTATCAATTGATGTAACCCAATAATGTTTAATTGGAAAATCAAGTATGGTATGATTTATTTTCTTCATTCCCTCATGAACATCACCAATAAATTCGGCATCTTTTACTCTTAATAATCGCAGAATATAATTAGGATGACATCGGCAACCTTTTATCCATCTGCCCATGAAATAATTATGCCGGGGGATATTAAAACCCTGAATGGAGTCCGGTACTGTTGGTAATACTGCAAAAATTGCTTCCCGCAGTTCAGGAGTCACAACTTCGTCGGAATCAAGTATAAATACCCATTCGTTTTTGCACTTAGACAATCCATAATTTCGTTGATTAGAAAAATTATCTAATTTACGGGGATAAAACTTCGCATTATATTTACGGCAAATCTCTTCAGTGGTATCGGTACTGTTGTCGTCAATAATGATTATTTCATCTGCCCATTCAACAGAAGATAAGGCTAAGTCTAATATCTCTTCGCTATTACAAGTCAGCATTAATATTGAAATTTTTATATTATCCATTATTTTCAGCCTTTACTTTAAATAGAAAGTAATACCATCCATAGAACGTTCCAACAGTTGATGAAATTCTGAATATTGTGCAATATAAATATTTTTTTCTGAATGTGAATAGTATTAATGGCAACAGTAATACATTTGAGATTAATTTTGGTAGAAAATTAAAAGGGAAAAATCTGCCCTTATTATTTCTTAGATATTGACATGTAACTCCCTGCCAAAAATATCGTTGCTTGATCCAATTAAATGATAATCGGTTTGGTTGAACGCGATGATATAAATATCCGGTTGCAGAATAAGCCATTCCTGTATCAGACGATGCCACCCGACATGCATAATCTGTATCTTCACCACTCAGAAGAATTGAACCATTACGACCTATTTTTTGATCAAACTTGCCTATGTTTTCATATGTTTGTCGTGTCAGTGCAACATTTCCTGTAAAAAAAGCTTTATCATTTATCATTATATAATTATCATCGCCATGATCAAATTTGCCAAAGAATGTGTGGTATTTTTCATCAATCCATGATGGTATATTAATATCCGGGAAATCAAGTAATATTCTTCCGGCAACACACCCAATATCTGGATTATCATAAATTGTTTTAATTATTTCGCTTAACCATTGTTGCGGCACTAATACTTCATCATCTATGAAACATATAATTGAACCACGTGCTGTGTCGAATCCTTTATTACGGGCACAGGATACGCCTACGTTTATTTCATTAACAAGGATTACAGGTAGTTCCTGGTGTGTTGATATGAAAGTATTAACTATTTCTGAAGTATTGTCTGTGCTATTGTTATTTACTATTATTATTTCTGTTGGGGCACTACTATACAATGCTGATTCATATGCTGTCCGTAAACTGTCATTAAGATAGTCAGCACGGTTGTAAGTGCATATTATGATAGATACAGCTATATTTTGCATTTAAACCAACACATATGTATAACATTAATAACAAAAACGCCAACAAACAGTATCGTTCGATGGCGTGATTTTTTATTGTCGCGAGACAGTTTTTCGGAAGGTATCCCTCCCGCACATCGAAACTTATCAGTTCCATGGCACCGCTGCTTGTCTCATTGCCGGTTGCCGGGTTAAAGTGAACCTCTCTTAATGCAAATGAATTATAATGATTTTATATAATGTTGTCAAGGAGTTGATATTAATGCAATTATTTCTGAAAAGAAATAATTTTCAAATCATATTATTTCATATTTTTTTGATTAAATATATTGTCTGATAAATTTGAAATGATAACCTTTTTTATGGTAAAATTATTTGGTGAATGGGAGTTTTTCATGAATAATATGATACCAATTGTTAAGCCTTTTATACCTGATAAACAAATATTGATGCCTGCATTAGAGCAAGTTCTATATAGTGGATATATTGCAGAAGGAGAAAAAGGTTATCAGTTTGAGCAACAATTTGGTGA